>NZ_JAGQDN010000009.1:0-216577 GCF_021270385.1 Brevibacillus sp. AF8
AGCGGGTGGGACAAGAATCTGAGCGTTTTCTCCTGTTTCCTCCCCACCACTACAGAACGTTTACACTTTTTATCCCTTTTAAGATTCTCCATTCATGCAGTAGCTATGTGCTTGAGACGAAAACTTGGCGCATAAGTAGTGGTTGAGGTTCCTCGTCAAGAAGCGTACAATTAGTACGAATTGAAAGGCCTACAAGCAATGACGTGCTTGTTCTTCATAGGAGAGCGCACCGACAAAAGGAGTCAATCAACATGTTAAACGACTGGCGTATGTATACAGATGGAAGTGGAATGGAGCAAAAGCATGTAGCTTGGCATGAAGTGCTGAAGGAAATCGCTCAGTTGGATGGAGTAACGCGGACGTTGGTTCACGCAGCGTATGGCGACCATGTGGATTTGGTCGTCGCAGGCGGGAATAACGGCAAAGTATTGGTGCAATGGAAAGAACACGAGCCGGCGGAGCAGCACTTTGTACTTGCGGCAGACAAGCAATCGGCGGTGATGTCCACGCTCGTCATCGAGGGTAGTGAGGTTGCCTTTCCCCTTTCCTGGTGTGTTCCGCTTGAGCAGGTTGTTCCTTTATGCGGGGATTTGCTGCGAACATGTGAAAAAGGGGAGCCGAGCGAACTCGAATGGCTTCCGGTAGAAATGTAGGCAGGAGGGCAGCATGGAACTACAAACGTTGCAGCAGTCCATCCTCATCATGGCCGTCATCATTGGGATCGGTAGCTTAATCGGCTACCGGCAACCCTTGACTGCGGACTCCCGCCAACTCGTCATCACGATTATTGTAAACGTTGCCATGCCGTGCATTATTTTAGACGGGATCTTTCAGACAACCATTGATCAACATATGTTAACCCAAATTTTTGCAATATTCTTCATTTCCATTATCCTGAACTGCTTGGGCATTTTTATCGGCTGGTTAGGTGCGCGTGCACTACCGCTTCCTGTGAAAAAACGTCGGGAGATCGCGCTTTTGTCCGGCTTGGGGAATACTGGATTCATCGGTTTGCCGCTTTGTGCGGCATTGTTTGGGCCAAAAGGGGCGCTCTTGGCGGCTATTTTCGACGCAGGGGTGGATGTTGTGCTATGGACAGTGGGTGTGATGATGCTCCAGGAAAAAGGAAGCTTTTCCTTGAAAGGGCTCAAAACACTCATCAACATTCCGATGATCGCGATTGTATTCGGACTCGGTTCTGCCATCATCGGGTTTGTGCCGCCTGAGCCTGTGAAGCAGCTGTTTGGAACGCTGTCCAAGCTCGCCTCTCCGCTAGCCATGATGTATATTGGTATGCTCTTGCCCATGTTTTTGCGCAACAAACCGCAAGTATCCCTGAAGCTTTTGAGCATGCCACTTACGTTTAAACTAGTTGTTTTTCCGCTGATGACGGCATTTCTTTTGTCCGTTTTTCAAATCGACAGCGATATTGTCAGCGTTTCCCTCGTGCAAGTAGCAATGCCCACCCTGACATTAGCCTCGATCTTGTTCGGGCGCTATGCGGCGGATGAGGAGATGGGTGCCATGACGACGGTTTGTTCTACCTTGCTGGCGCTCTTGTCCATCCCGGTTGTTCTGGTCATGGGAAATTGGCTTTTGCATTAATCTCTCGCCAATCTCAGTCATAGTGAAACGAATCAGAGGTAACCTATGTCTAACAAGTAAAGAATGACGAAAATGATGATCAGGGATGGAGGAACATCAATGAAAGGCAAATCGATTTTGGCTGTTGCCCTCACACTGCAAGTGTTGGCGGCTTATCCTGTGCAGGCGGCAGTGTCTAGCACACCACAAATAACGACAGCTCCGATACTGGTAAACGGAGAGCAAGCTCCCTTGGTAAAAGCACCGCTTCTCGTCCAGCAGCGTACGTATGTCTCCGCAGAGGATGCGAGCAGGATTTTGGAAGGTTCTTGGAAACAGGATGCAACGAATGGGGAAATGAAGCTGGCGAAAGGTACGCTGACGTTCCACCTCGTTACAGGAAAAGTAGCGTTGAATGGCAAGTGGCTACTAGATGGGCAGGGCGCAATCGTGCGTGACAAGCAAGTGTATTTGCCGCTGAGATGGATGGCAGAGCAGGCCGGACATCAAATCACGTGGAATGCCGAGAAAAAGGCGGTGGAAATTGTGATGGCTGGGGAAGAGAGTGCTTTTACGCTTGTCGATGCGGATAAACTGACAGAACAGGAACGTACGTTTATTGACTCGGTAAAAGAACAGCAAGGTATTCACAAGCAAGGGGATCTGTATGTCATCGCTCGCGGCCCATCACCGAATCCCGGTTACGGACTGCAAGTAACCAAAGTCGAGCAGAGCTTGGAGCAGGTTTTTGTGTATGTCAAACAAACGCTCCCTGATCCGGGTAGAATGTACCCGCAAGTGATTTCCTATCCGTATTTGGCGGCAAAAGTAAAGCTGCCACCTTACACGACGATTTCCTTTCTGGATGCAGAGACGAAGAAGCCGCTGTTTGCCACAGAGGGCAACGGAAGTCGATAAGAAAATCGGGTAAAGAAGTACAGGGTCTGCTAGCGATAAGCACGTAGCAGGCCCTCTTGTTTTTGGGTGATTCCTGATGTAAGATATGGTTGTGATTTCCTATCCCTTGAGAAATGGAGGTGTGTGTACGTGTTCGGAACTCTGCAAGCATGGTTTGTGGTAGAAACTTCCAGTATGACGCATGATTTTGCATTCAACGGGACCAGTCTGTCCTTTTTTGCGCATACAACTGAACGGAGTTTCCATAGGCGTACCATGCATCGATCAGGGGCGGTTTGTTCTTGACTATAATGGGTAACTGACGTAAGGTCGGTCCCTTTCACGATGCCGCAGGTAATGGCCTGCGGCTTTTTTGCGTCCACTCGCACGTGCGGTGTGGTCTCAAAATTGTGCCGGGGCCACCAGGAAATCCATTATTTTGAACCGTTACCAACATTTCTAGGAGGAAACAATCATGATTATTGTCGCGACACAGCAATTGCAAAAATCGTACGGAGCAGATCCGGTATTACAAGATATCACATTGGAAATCAAAACAGGAGAACGCGTCGGGATCGTCGGACCGAATGGAGCAGGCAAAACCACGTTGTTCAAGCTGTTGGCAGGTATCGAAAGCCCCGATTCTGGTGAGCTTTTTCGGGCAAAAGGAACGATATGGGCGTACCTGCCGCAAACGCCGCAGTATCCGGCTGAGTGGACGGGGGCGGATGTTGTAGCCAGCGCTTTTGCGGATGTCATCAAGCTCCAGGAGCAGATGCGTGAGCTCGAGCAGCAGATGGGATTGCTTTACGAAAATGAACAAGAGCTAAACCGCCTCATGCTGCGCTATCAAAAGCTGCAAGATGAATTTGAACAACTGGATGGCTATCAGTGGGAGACGAAAATGACCCAGGTGACACAAGGCTTGGGAGTTAGTTCAGAACTGTTAGCGACACCTTTTGCCCAACTCAGCGGTGGGGAAAAGACGAAGGCTGGCCTTGCCAAACTACTCTGTCAACAAAGCGATGTTCTGCTCTTGGATGAGCCGACGAACCACTTGGATGTGGAGTCGATGGAATGGCTAGAGGAGTTTTTGAAAAATTATCAGGGCACGATCCTGATCATCTCTCATGACCGTTATTTTTTGGATGCTGTCGTCACGTCTGTCTATCATGTGGACGGAGGAGAAGCCGAATTCTATATCGGCAATTACAGCGCATTCGCCACGGAGCGTGAAGAGCGCTTGCTGCGCCAGTTTGCCGCTTATCAGGAACAGCAGAAGCAAATCAAAAAAATGAAAGAGACGATCAAACGGCTCAAGGAGTGGGGGAATCGTTCCAATCCGCCAAATGAGGCTTTTCACCGAAGGGCAAAAAGCATGGAAAAAGCACTGGCACGGATTGAGCGTATCGAGCGACCGAAAATGGAAGCGGATCGCATGGGCTTGCAGTTTATGAAAACCGACCGAAGCGGACAGGATGTGCTGAAAGCGACGGGGGTACAGAAAACATTTGGCGGAAAACAATTGTTTGCGGACGCCAGCTTTTTATTGCGCTACGGGGAGCGAAAAGCGCTGCTTGGACCAAATGGCTGCGGGAAATCTACGCTGATTCGCATGCTGCTGGGAGAGGTTGAGCCAGATGCAGGTACGCTCAAAATTGGCAGCAGCGTTAAAGTAGGCTACTTGTCCCAGCAAGCTTTGGAAGGGGACCAAAACCAGCGGTTGATTGACGTTTTCCGTGAGGTAGCCAGAGTGACGGAGCCGGAAGCGCGACATTTGCTGGCACGGTTTATGTTTTACGGCGAACAAGTTTTCAAGCGGATCGGGCAGTTGAGCGGCGGAGAGCGGATGCGACTGCGCTTGGCCCAAATGATGCATCAGGAAATCAACCTGCTCATTCTGGACGAACCAACCAACCATCTGGATATTGAAGCGCGAGAAACATTGGAGGAAGCGTTGGCAGATTTTCACGGGTCGTTGTTCATCATCTCGCATGATCGCTATTTCCTGCAAAAGATGGTAGATGGTGTGTTTTGGGTAGAAAATAAGCGGCTGGTTCACGATGTGGGTTCCTATGAGGAAGCAAGGGAAAAGCAAAAACAGCGGATCGCTGCTCGTGCGGGTAAGCCGGAGGAAATAGAGCGAAAGCAGCCAGCAGTCAAGCAAGTCCAAGAGACCGCCGCGACGAATGCGACAGTCAAACGTCCGAATCCATACAAGCTGGCAGAGCTTGAACAAAAAATAACATCATTAGAAGGAAGAAAAGGCGAACTGACGGCCTTGCTCCAAAGTGAAGGGGCCGATTACGAGCAATTAGTGGCTTGGCAACAAGCGATCGATCAGGTGCAGCAGGAGATAGAGGTAACCTTTTCGGCGTGGATGGAGCTACAGGAGCAGTAGACGGCAATAAAAAGAGCACCTTCAGCAAAGTGTTGATGCTGACGGTGCTTCCTTTTGGTTGGCTTACGATTGTGCTTGTGTGCTTGGTTCTGGCAGGCGACGATAGCCGCTGACGAACCAGAGGAGGAGCAATACCATCAAGACTCCTCCAAGGAAGAACGGACCGCTGTGGGAGACTTGGTATACCGCTCCACCAGCTAATGGACCCAAGATGCGTCCAAGACTGTCCATCGAGCTGATTGCCCCACTCGTCACGCCTTGGCCTTGCATCGTTCGCTGGGTGATCATTGCTGTGGCTGTCGCTCTGATCATTCCTTGTCCCGCTCCGAATAAGGAGAGGATCAACGCCAGCACCCAAAAGTTACCCGACAGCGGAATGGCAAAAAATCCAATGCCGTAAAGAATCATCCCGATGACGAGGACACTTGCTTCCCCTAGCTGCTTGACCATTCTCCCGATGAGTCCGCCTTGTACCGCGGCAGCGATCAAGCCCATGACGAGAAACATATAACCGAGGTCTTTGGAGGTAAAACCGTACAAATCACTTATGTACAGGGCAAAAGTCGTTTCCAGACCCGAAAAAGCAAAGGAGACGGTGAACAAAATACCGTACAGCAAGGACATGGAACCAAACAAAGAGACAAGCGGATTTTGCCGTTGTTCTTTTTGCAGATTTGCCCGTTTTTCTTTCGGCAAGCTCTCTGGCAAGGCAAAAAGGATCAGGAAAAACGTAAGCAACGCCACGATACCCGATGCGTAGAAGGGAACGGCAAAGCCGAATTCACTGAGCAGTCCACCAATGACCGGACCAAAGACAAAGCTAAGACCAATTCCGGCGCCAATGATCCCCATTCCTTTTGCCCGTTCTTCTGAAGGGAAGAGATCCGCTACCATAGCGGTTACGGTTGGCAATGCGGCAGCCGAGACGATTCCACCCAAAATGCGATACAGAAGCATTTCTGTATAACTGTCAGCGAGTCCAAACAGGATAAAGGTGATGGAAAAGCCGAACAGCCCGAATGATATGAGAGGTTTTCGCCCGACTCTGTCAGAAAGTGCTCCCCAAATCGGTGCAAACACCAGTTGCATAATATTGTAGCTGGCAAAAAGGACACCGATTTGAAACGAAGTCGCACCCAACTTTTCCGCGAAAAAGGGAAGAATGGGGATAATGATGCCAAAACCGAGCATGATGAAAAAAGCAATAAAGAACAAGAGGGCAAGGTGCTTCTTATTCACTACGTCTACCTCTTTTCGCACAAAAATCTGTTCAAGCGGATTGTTTGCTTTTTCCACCTTACGTGAAGGAAAAGGTGAAGTCAAGCTAGCAGCGTGGGCAGTTATACCAAGACGTGCTATAATAGAAAAGAAATAAGAATGGCTACCTATTTTGTCAAGTATATATCCATGAGGTGTTTGTTACATGTCTACTGCGATGCTTTACTACCTGGCCTGGCATGAAGATGATTGGCTGGATGAAGTGCTCGATCGTTTTCCTGAGATCAATGCCATTGTGCCTTCGGTCAAAACGTTTGAGTTGCTGGCTAAACAAAGAGAGTCCGGAGAAGTTGAGCGAGCGGTCCTCGTTCTGAATGCGGCTGTCGAACAGGAGAGATGCAAGGAGTTTTTACGCTTGTGTCAAGAACATCCACTGTTGTCCGCGGCTCCGTTGTATATCGTCGGATTGAAACCGGAAGAGGAGGAGGCGTGGCAAGAAGCGTATCCACACGCGAAGATCATCGTCATTACCGGCTTTGCTGTCGAGTTTGATTACGATGCCGTCCTCGCAAGGATGGAAATCGATCTGGAGGGAGCTCATTGAAAATAAACCCGAATGAATTCGATTTGAAGGCGTTTCTGCACCGTTTCGGATTGGTTATTTATACAGGTGATCCTGAAGGGGATTTGCTGTTGATAGAAGATGAAATTCGGGAGCTATATGAGCTGAATGTCATTGACAAGGAAGAGTTCATTGAAGCCATGTCAGCGTTGCGCAGCAAGCGTAAGGCAGAGGGAAGAGAATAAGAGTAAGAACGTGTTTGCCATGCCGTGTGTATGCGGTAGTTGGTGAACACGTTTTTTTGTTTGGGAATCTCGAATTCTATTTTGTAAGAAATTCTTCAGAAACACTTTTCCTTTTCTTAAGGATTTCTGTCTTCTTTTGAAAGGTTTACCCGTTAGGATAGAGTGCAGAGAGAAAGGAGGCGGCGCAGGTGGAGTTTACAGGGTATTACGAGCTATTCGGGAAGATGGTTACAGGCACGCTGGGAAAATTTATTCCTGATGAGATTACGGTCATGTCCATGGGGGCGCAGATTGCCAATACAGGAGCGGACTTTTTTATAGCATTTGCGGTCATATACCCCGTTTTTTTCATCGTTTCTTGCGTGTGGTACTTGCTGGGAGCGAAGGCATTTGGCTGGATGACCCGGAAGCTGGGCTTGCGTGCTGATTTACTGTCGGCATTGCGCGGGTCAATGGGCTGGCTACTTGCTTTTGGTATCTTTCTTCCGATTATTCGTCATATCGTGCCGATCCTCGCCGGTGCCAGCCGAATGCCGTTTCGGCAGTTCCTTCTATTCTTTTTGCCGAGCAGTATGGTTTGGACCTTGCATTACTTTGTGGCAGGCTACTGGTTTTCCGATCAACTGGAAATATTGGTTGCGGGTGTTTATCAATATAGCAAAATTACGTTGACGATCGTTTGTTTCGCGGGGTTTTCGTTCCTCATGATTCGCCAGTTGCAGCGTCTGGGTGGAATGAAAGAACCTCGAACGAATAAGCAACCACCTGTGTCATGATCGATACGAATTCCTAGAGTGCGGCGTCTACTATCCACGAGCTTTTCGGATGGCAGGCGACTTTTTTATGCGGATTTAATTACCAAATGTCATTGTGTCTTAGATTTCCATTTTAACCTGAGCAGGTGGAAGCAGTAGGTCTGGCTAATCAGGGGGAAAAGGTCCTCTTCTGAGATTCGGTAAGCGAAGGGTAACGTAAAAAAAACAACCAACTGCCAAAGCGAGCACAAGGCTTTTGGCGGATTGGTTGCTTTTTATGACTTCTTCTGCTCGAAAGCAGGCTCCCAGCCAAAGCTGTCAAACCACTGCTTTCGTCTAAAGTTCGAGAGAGCTTGCCTCACATAAGGAATGACGTTCGAGGGTAATTTATCCATGTTCACCCATACGAGCTCATCGCATTTATTCGGCTCGGCATTGATAATTTCTCCGCGCCATTCAGTAGCAGCGACAAAAAAATCGATGCGTTCATCAACGGAGCGACGATGCATGACGCCTACCATCTCCAAGCTCGCTGGATCGATGTCAATTCCGCATTCTTCTTTGGCTTCGCGGATCGCGGCTGTCTTCACTTCTTCATTCCCATCGAGATGTCCGGCGGGAACGCTGTAATTGCCGTCTTCGTAGCCGGTATTGTAGCGGCGTAATAACAAAACTTGCGCATCTTTTACCAGGAAAAGGTGAACGGCTACCTGCATCGCGAAGCGCTCTTTCTGCATGCGAATTCTCCTCTATTTAATGATATTCTTCCGGGCGATGATTTTCGGCAGCCTGTCTTCGGCGTTCCAGTCTGTTTTTTTTCAAAATAGGAGAGCTGGTCATCGCCAAGAGCAGCATGCCAATTCCAGCAACACCTAAAATGATCCCGATAGTAAGATAAAGCCAATTCATTGAAAAAGACCTCCTTAATTCATGCAAAGCGAACATGATTATGAATGGGAACTATGCTATAATGGCACAGTGTGTTTTTACCTGATTCTCGGTAGTAATTTCTAGAAAACGCAGGGAGGATTTTGCGAGATGACTCAGCATACGTCTGTTGATCAGTTATCCATTAATACCATCCGCACGCTGGCGATTGATGCCATCGAGAAGGCGAATTCCGGTCACCCGGGAATGCCGATGGGTGCAGCCCCAATGGCACATGTACTGTGGAGCCGCTTTATGAAAGTAAATCCGAGCAATCCAAAATGGATTGACCGTGACCGTTTTGTCCTCTCGGCAGGACATGGCTCTATGCTATTATACTCGATGTTGCATCTGATGAAATACGATGTTTCACTGGAAGACCTACATAACTTCCGTCAATGGGGCAGCAAAACGCCTGGTCACCCTGAGTTTGGGCACACGGCGGGTGTTGACGCGACAACGGGTCCTTTGGGACAAGGGATCGCGATGGCTGTCGGTATGGCGATGGCTGAAAAGCACATGGCAGCTGTTTACAACCGTGACAATTTTGACATCGTTGACCATTACACATACGTAATCTGCGGCGACGGTGACCTGATGGAGGGTGTATCCAGCGAGGCTTCTTCCCTGGCTGCTCACCTGAAACTGGGCAAAATGATCGTGCTCTACGATTCGAACGATATCTCTCTGGATGGCGAGCTTTCCCGTTCTTTCTCTGAAAACGTAGCGGGTCGCTACCAAGCGTATGGTTGGCAATATATTCGCGTAGAAGACGGCAATGATCTGGCTGCTATTGACGCGGCTATCGCAGAAGCGAAAAAAGATTTGGATCGTCCTACCTTGATCGAAGTAAAAACCGTCATTGGATACGGAAGCCCGAACAAAGGCGGCTCCAGTTCTTCCCACGGGGCTCCGCTTGGAAAAGATGAAGTGAAGCTGACAAAAGCAAATTACGAGTGGCACCATGAAAGTGAGTTCCACGTACCACAAGAAGTGGCGGATTTCTATGCAGGCTTGGCTGATGCGGGAGAAAAAGCAGAAGCGGCTTGGCGCGACCTGTTTGCTGCTTACGCAAAAGCGTATCCAGAGCTGGCGCTGCAATTTACGACTGCACAGGAAGGTCATCTGCCAACTGGTTGGGACAACCATATGCCGACGTATGAAGCTGGCGCGAAGCTGGCGACACGCGTTGCTTCCGGTAATGCGATCAATGCATTGGCAAACAGCGTTCCGTTCTTCCTAGGTGGCTCTGCTGACTTGGCACATTCCAACAACACGGTGATTAAAGAAGCGGGCAACTTCCTGCCAGGCTCTTACGATGGCCGCAACATTTGGTTTGGTGTTCGCGAATTCGCGATGGGTGCAGCCCTCAATGGTATGGCTCTCCACGGTGGTGTTAAAGTATACGGCGGTACGTTCTTCGTATTCTCCGACTATGTGCGTCCGGCGATTCGCCTCTCTGCACTGATGAAGCAGCCAGTTGTCTACGTATTTACACATGACTCGATCGCTGTTGGTGAAGACGGACCGACACATGAGCCGATTGAACAGCTCGCTTCCTTGCGTGCAATGCCAGGCTTGACCATTCTTCGCCCGTCTGATGCAGTGGAGACGAACGAGGCTTGGAAATACGCTGTATCCCGTACAGATGAGCCAGTCGTCCTGGTACTGACTCGTCAAAACCTGCCAGTTCTGCCTGAAACCATTGAGAAAGCGGCAGAAGGCGTGAGCAAAGGTGCGTATGTTCTCGCAGACGCTCCAAGCGGCAATCCGCAGCTCATCCTGTTGGCAACTGGTTCTGAGGTATCACTCGTGATGCAAGCGCGTGAGCAATTGCTCGCGAAAGGTATTGAAACACGCGTTGTTTCCATGCCGAGCTGGAACCTGTTCGAGCGTCAGCCGAAAGAGTATCGCGACGCTGTGATTCCGCCAACTGTAAAAGCACGCGTGGCGGTAGAAATGGGCTCTCCAATGGGCTGGGAGCGTTATGCTGGCGATAACGGTACGGTCATCGCAATCGATCAGTTTGGCGCATCTGCACCAGGTGAGCGTATTATGAAGGAATACGGCTTCACGGTAGAAAATGTTGTAGCTGAAGCAGAAAAACTGCTGAAATAAATCGTAAACCTTTAGGAAAAAGCCTATCTTCTGTTTCAGGAGATAGGCTTTTCCAGTGACAAACGGAATTTTGTATGGAATGATAGACTACGACCCAAAACAGAAACTTTTTTGAAATGGGACCGTCTATATAAGATGTGGGGGAGAGAGAGAAGACCAGGAGGTAAAAAATGGCAGCAAAGGCCAAGAAGACAGTCAAGAAGAAAAAGAACAACTTGCTGATGATTGCCGTATCGTTTGCAATTTTCCTTATCCTTAGTGTGATTGGGGGCTACTTTGCTCTGTTGTATGCGGGAGACCGGATGATTGAGCAAAACGTGCAAAAGCTACAGGACTTAAAAGCAGAACCAACTGTCATTTACGACAAAAACGGGAAAGAGATGACGAGCCTGATTCGTCAGAAGAACCGTGTATACAAACCGATTAACGAAATGCCAAAGACTCTGATCGATGCCTTCCTCGCCGTAGAGGATAAGCGCTTTTATGAACACAAAGGCGTGGATATGGTTCGGATCGGTGGCGCCATTGTTAATGACATTAAAAAAGGATCGTTAGCTGAAGGGGGAAGTACCATTACCCAACAGCTGGCAAGAAACGTCTTTCTCACCCTAGACCAAACATTCTGGCGCAAAACAAAAGAAATGAGTATCGCGATTGGCTTGGAGCGTAAGTATTCCAAGGATCAAATTTTAGAGATGTACTTGAACCGCGTTTATTTGGGCGAAGGGGAATTTGGGGTAGAGGACGCTGCCCAGTATTACTTCGGTAAGTCCGCGAGCGATGTTACCGTTGCAGAAGCAGCGATGCTGGCGGCCATTCCAAAAGCACCGACCACTTATTCACCTTTTAACAATCCGGAAAAAGCAAAACTGCGTCGAGACACCGTTATTCGTCTGATGTATGAGCAAGGAATCATTACCAATGAACAAAAAGACGCAGCTCAAGCAGAGGCGTTGCCGAAAGAACCGCATGAAGTGGCGGGTGCGAGCTTGAAAAAAGGCTATCGCGCGTTTTTTGACCATATGATTCGAGAATCTGAAGCTGAGTTCGGCGTAACGGAAGAAGAACTGTACCGCGGAGGCTGGGACATTTACACGACCTTCGATCCGAAAGTACAGGATGCCATGGTAGAGGAATATGCGAATGCCAAAAACTTCCCGAAAGACGGCGCCAAGCGCGGTGTAGAATCATCGATGATTGTCATCGACGCGAAAACGGGCGGAATTGCCGGGATGATGGGCGGACGCAACTATGCGCCAAAAGGCTTTAACTATGCGACAGACATGAAGCGTCAACCGGGCTCCAGCTTTAAGCCGATTGCCGTGTTCGCTCCAGCAGTAAATAAAGATATCAACAAATGGAACGCGAATTCGCAGCTGAGCAATAAAAGGCAGAGCTTCAATGGCTATGAGCCGCGCAACTACAATAACCGCTACAGTGAAACAATGAGCATGAGCCGGGCAATGATCGACTCTGCAAACATCCCGCCTGTATGGTTGCTAAATGAAATCGGTGTAAAGGAAAGCTTGGAGTACCTCAAGAAGGTCGGCATTGAGCTGACACCGAATGACCGGAACCTGGCGATTGCCCTCGGGGGATTGGATGCAGGTATATCTCCGATGCAAATGGCTCAGGCCTATACACCTTTTGTAAATGGAGGGGTAGTGTCCGAAGCGCACGCCATTTCCAAGGTCGAGAACAAGACTGAGGGTGTCGTCCGTGAATACCAGCCAAAACAATCGGAGGCACTGAAGCCGGAAGCAGCTTGGGAGATTCACACCATGCTGGAGAAAGCGGTACAGGAAGGGACAGGGAAGGCAGCGCGTATCTCTGGCCGCCATGTTGCAGGGAAAACAGGAACGACACAATCGATAGCAGGCGATAGCAAAGCAAACAAGGATGCTTGGTTTGTAGGCTATACACCGGAATACGTCGGTGCAGTCTGGATGGGCTTTGATCCAGAGGATAAACAGCATTTGATGCACCAAGGTAGTAGCATGACGGCGCAAATGTTCTCCAAAGTGTTGGCAACAGCCTTAAAAGGGGTGCCGTCATCAGACTTCGTTCGACCAGAAGGCGTCGTACAACATAAACAAGAGGAAGTTGAACCGGAAATTCAATTGGCTGCTGACATGACATTGGATACCAGTACCAATAAATTGATGGTCGTGCTTAGCTGGATCGGTGGAGCTGACGGCAGTACGTACGATTTGTACCGCATTAGCGAAAACGGCGAAAAACAACTCATCTCTGCGGGTACGAAGGAAACCTCGTTCCTGGATGTGTTGGACAGTCCCAAACAATATCGTTATCAAGTCGTTCCGAGAAATGCACAAGGTGAGGAAGGGACGCCATCAAAAGAAGTCCCAATCGATTCCAAGAAGCTGGAGAATCTGATTAATCAAGATCCAGGTCATAACGAGGAAGGCACCAATCAGGGACAAAATCCGGATGGTACGGGAAATGGCAACGGTGAAATTCCACCTGACCAAGGTACCGGAGAGACTGGTGAGCATACAAATAATGAAGGCAGTAGCCAACCGCCAAATCAGGGAACAGGTGAGGTTCCACCGGACATCATGAATCCAGTTCCTGGTCAGACAAATGGTTCTTCCAATGAAATTCAATTACCGCCACCTCCACAAGAGGAGGGGCAGAACCAGTTCCCGGATGCTTCAAACGGCTAAAGATTAGCCCAGCAGGAACGATTCAAAACCGATTCGACTATTTGCACAACTTCTTTCGCGTGGTACAATACCATTAAATCGGGAGACAGGGGGGACAGTCCATGTCTGGCTACGCACAAAGGGATCTACCCACATTTTTCAAAGAACAGTTACGCCAAACCAAGTTGAATTTTGAGCGAGCACTTGACTGTAAACACACCGATTTCGATGATCTTTACCCATACATGAACGAACAGCCACAGTTCTTCTGGTACAAACGTTATGTGGCTTGGTCAGAACTGTTGACCGTCGTACGTCTAGCTGAACAATTGGGTATTGAGTGGACAGAGGATTTCAGTGAGCAGCAGGTAGAATTCATTCAAGGCAAGGTTCTGCAAGGAAAAGTGCTCGATTATTGGAACCCAGAAGAAGAACAAGAAGAGTCGATGAGGGAATTGGAAGAAGAAAAATAAATGTGACTGTAAAAACATGGCGCGTTCCCATTTGCGGGAACGCGCTTTTTTGCGTGCGCTAAGCTAGGCTCACTTAGGAAAGTAACAGTGTCTAATGCAACATACATGTTTATGTAGTTATGTAAAAAAATGTATACACATTCACTCTTCTCTTCTGTTATATGTATTGGCACCATAATTGCAATTTTAACAGCGTGTACGTTATTTCATTCCAAAAGGAGGTTTGCTCATTCATGAGGAAAAAGCGTCACACGGTACACACAAGCCGCATGATGGCTGGTGTCCTTCTCTCGACATCATTTCTATTGGGGACGGTTGGTACCCCTGCCCAAGCTTTGGCGGTCAAGGATTACACGAGTGCGATTGGAAGGGATGCGCATCAAAACGTTCCGCCCTCTGGGAAATATGCGGGGAGAAAGCTGGACCCAGTCACCTCGTTTCAGCATCAAACCAGTGACAAAGCAGAAGAATATCCGCATCCAGTGGAGCCGACCTGGAGTGTGGAGGAGCAAGATTCTTCTAGCGAACAGCAGTGGAGCATAAAGGCAAATGCCGAAAAGTACGCGATGTCCGATTTGAACAAACTCAGTTATGACGAGTTAGTCAAAGTACTGGTGACGGTCAGCTGGGAGCAGATTCCTGAATTATTCGATTTTACCCCCGATTCGTATGCTTTTTACAACGATCGGCAGCGCGTTCAGGCCATCATTGACGCATTGCAAGTGAGAGGTACACAATACTCCAGCAGCGATTCCAAAGGAATTGACACCTTGGTTGAGGTTCTTCGCTCTGGATATTACCTCGGCTACTACCATCAGGAATTATCCTATCTCAATCAGAGAAGCGAGCATCAAAAAGTGTTCCCTGCTCTGCAAGCCATTGCAGACAATCCGAATTTCAAATTAGGGACAGATGCTCAAAATGAGGTGGTAGGTGCATTTGGTGGACTCATCGGAAACACTTTTGTAAACGCTTCCCTCGTGGAGAAAGCTGCCCCGATCATCCGTCAATACGAGGAACAAATGGATACTTTCATTACGCAGCGGAGTGCGGGTGATGCTGTATTCCGTATCATGAGCCAGTTTAGCTATATTCTAATGTGGAAAGTGGATGAACCAACGAAGAAGCAGGAGTTTTACGGCAAAATCGATTCGTATCTGAACGAGTTGGGAAAACTCGCCTTGCATGGCGATACGGATGAGGCAAAAGAATGGGTCCTCGACAATGGGTTTTATCATAGTGCGTATTTGGGAGAATACCATTCCAATCCGAATAAGGGGAATGAGGTCCTCACAGAAGCGTTAGAGCTTTATCCGTATGTGGGACTTCAGTATATGCAAGCAGCGAAGCTGATCCAAACGGTCTATGGAGGTAAAGACGCGCAGGGAAGAGACATCCAGTTCAACAAGATTCGTGAGGATGCTATGGAAAAGTATTTGCCAAAAGAATACACATTTGATGACGGAAGCATCGTCATGAAAACAGGCGGAGATGTCACGGAAGAAAAAGTAAAACGGTTGTATTGGGCGGCAAAAGAGGTCAAAGCGCAGTTTCATCGGATGGTAGGACGAGATGAACCGATGGAAGAAGGGAACCCCGACGATATTTTGACCATTGTCCTTTACAATAGTCCTTCAGAGTACAAGATGAACAACCCCCTGTATGGCTATGAAACGGACAACGGGGGCATGTATATCGAGGGAAAAGGAACTTTCTTCACCTACGAACGAACACCGCAGCAGAGCACGTACACACTGGAAGAATTGTTCCGCCATGAATTCACGCACTATTTGCAAGGGCGCTATGCCATACCTGGCTTGTGGAATGAGGGGCCGATTTACAGAGACGAGAGACTGTCGTGGTTTGAAGAAGGAGGAGCGGAACTCTTTGCAGGCTCCACGCGAACAACGGGTGTTCTGCCTCGAAAATCCATGGTCAACAATCTCATTCGCTTTGGGCAAAATAATTGGTATACGGCGTCTCAAACTTTGCACGCACGCTATGGCTCGTGGGACTTTTATACGTATTCATACGCCCTGCAGTATCACATGATGAAAGAGGACTGGAACAAGCTGGACGATATCATGGATTACATAGAGGCCAATAACGTGGATGGTTATGACCAGTTAATCCGTACGCTCAGCAATGATTCAGAGCTAAATCGGGATTACCATCGAACAATGGAATCATTGGTAGACAGCTATCCCGATCTGACTGTACCGCTGGTATCCGATGATTATCTGGTCGCGCCAGACCCCAAAGCAAATGCAGAAATCTTTGGGGAAATTGAAGAGGTTACTGGATTGCAAAATGTGTCTACAAACAAGTACGATTCAGCGTTCTTCCAAACCTTTACGTTAACAGGCACGTACACGGGTACGCAGGCACAAGGGGAGAAGCGAGACTGGGAAACGATGAGTCGCATGACAGACGAGTTTCTAACTACACTTACTTCCCAGCCATGGAACGGCTACAAAACCGTAACGGCCTACTTTACCAACTATAGAGTAAATGCATCCAATCAGTTTGAATATGATGTCACGTTCCATGGGGTTCTTCCAGAACAGGGAGATGGTGAGAACCAGCCGCCTGTTATTGTCATGAACGGACCATCAAAAGCGGCCGTAAACGAGGAGGTTGCATTCAGCAGTAACGGAAGCTCCGATCCGGATGGAAGCATCGTATCCTATTTGTGGGAATTTGGAGACGGCACAAGCAGCAGTGATGCCAATCCTACGCATGTCTACGAAAATCAGGGAGAATATACCGTGAAACTGCGAGTAACGGATGACAAAGGAGCGGTTACTGCGAAATCGATGACGATCACAATCGAGGAGCAGGGTGGAGAAATCGGGGAAAAGGAACAAGAGCCAAACAACAGCTTTACAGAGGCATATCCGTTGAAAAGCAATGTGGAGTTGAGTGGTCAAACAAGCAAACAAGATGACAAGGACATTTTTGCCTTGAAGGTATTGGGTAATGGAACGGTGAAAATCAACGTAACGAGCGAGCATGATACTGGTTTGAACTGGGTCGTTCACCACGAGGATGATCTGAATCATTATTTCGCTTACCCCAAAACTTCAGGAAAAACGCTTTCCGGTGAGTTTGAAGCAACTCCGGGTACCTACTATTTATCCGTGTACAACTTTAACGGTGAAACCATTCCATACAAAGTAACCGCGGAATTGCCGGAAGAAGAATCAGAACCAATCGAAACGGAGCCGAACAATTCATTCGATGACGCAAATGCACTACATTTGGGCGAAGAGATAAGTGGTCAAACTGATCGTACAGATGACAAGGATACGTACATCATTCAGGTTGAAGAGGAAGGGGTCGTTCAAGTTACGGTAAGTAGCGAGAAGGACGAAGGCTTGAACTGGGTGGTGTTCCATGAAGATGATCTCGAAACGTATTTCGCCTACCCCAAAAATGCAGGTAAGAAACTGACGGGAGAATTTGAGGCAAAACCAGGGAAATATTACTTGTTAGTCTATAACACTAACTACACAAAGATTCCGTACAAAGTTATCGTGAACGCAGGGTAATCCCCCATTCATAGGAAGAAAAGCCCTTTCTACCCCCTTTTTAAAAAGGGATAGAAGGGCTTTTTTTCGTTTGATAAGCGTCTGTTAAAAATCAGTGCGTAACGCTATGACGTTCCACACGTCTTTTCTTTACGAAGCCTAAGGAATCAATGGAGCCAATTGTAAATGACTTGTGGAGTCTCTTCCTCAGGACCAGCCGGGAGAACGAATGGTACAGGATTGTTCCAAGGCTGGGCAGGGGACGGTGCATTGGAGATCATGAATTCTGTCCCCAAGGAAACAAAGCTGTACAACTCCTCGACAGCGGCATTGTACAAGCGAACACATCCGAGCGAAACGGATGAGCCGATGCTCTCGGGATGGTTTGTCCCGTGGAGGGCGTACCCGTTCTCCTGAAAGACCATGCCCCTCGTTCCATAAATATTGTCATGTCCGCGCGGCTGATTGATTTTTTGTTGAATGGTATAGTAGCCTTCGGGTGTAGAACCGTTTTTGCCTATGGCAACGGGATAGCTGCGTACCAGATGGGAACCGCTGATGAGCTTCATCGTATGTGTCGAGGTAGACAAGTGAAGCTGTAACGGTTCGAAAGGCGCCACTGGCTCCGGATAGCCGGGAAGCGCCAGCACATTGCGCAAGCTGTCCCATGCGGACTCTGGCAAGAAGGCTTTGGGATGATACGGATAGCTTTTTAACAAAAGTCTCTTCGGCGGTACTGGAACTTGCGGCAAATAATTGCCTGGATATGCGCCAGCCAGATCAGACAGCTGGGCAGGCAATGTACCGGTTTGCTGATAGTAGCGATACAAGGCGTTTCGCAAAATCAGTACATGCTGGAGGGTTAGCTGCTCATCTATGAGTTCTGCCTTTACTGTGGCAAGTGTCGGTTCTCGTTCCAACTGCACAGGTTTATCCCACCATTTTTCACTGAGAACAGTTCGACTCGTCGGATTGTAACGCAAGATGCCTCGGACTTCACGTGGCTGATAAAACAGCAAGGGACGGAACAACGGCGAACCAGGTACTTCCGGGACAACCATCACCGAAAAAGGCTGCGTCAGAGCAGGGCGCCGAGACTCTACATACCGCCGGACCTGTTCAGATAGCTCACGGGCACTGAGTGTAGGAGGGACTGCAATGACCTCTACATGTGGCTGCGTTTGCCCAGATGTCGGTACGGGCTGTTTAGCAG
This sequence comes from Brevibacillus sp. AF8, assembly GCF_021270385.1. Taxonomy (NCBI): domain Bacteria; kingdom Bacillati; phylum Bacillota; class Bacilli; order Caryophanales; family Paenibacillaceae; genus Brevibacillus; species Brevibacillus sp. AF8. Next base: position 18,590 of record NZ_JAGQDN010000009.1, read on the forward strand.
CCTGCGGCGTTGTCTTGGAAGACGCATCTCGCAACGGTCCGGGAGAAAAAGCGAATTGAAAATAGAGAAACAAGAGTGAAGCCAAGAGTAAACGCGTTCGATTGCCCAAGGAATTGCGTTGTCGCTCCCGCAGCAGTCGTTGATAAGCGTCACGCGTCTCGTTGTAATACGAGCCTTGCTTGGATACCAGGCCACGCCTGTACGCTTCGAGAGCCTGTTCCCGGTTTCCTTGTGCTTCTCGTTCTTGGCCAAGGTGAAACCAGCCGATGGCTTCGTTTGGATACTGCGTCGTATACCACCGGTAAAAAGCGAGGTCGCTCTGATCCGGATATTTCATATGAAATGTACTTTTTTCCTGAAGAAAGGAAACCTTGTCCACGGATACTTCTCCCCCAAATAAATGAGCGTTCAAAAAGGCGCCCTTATAAGGATGTATCGGCGGGAGTCGGGAAAATAATGAGAGTGGAGGTCAAAAATGGTTTATTTACGAACGATCAAGCTGCTGCGGGAGAAATTTCCCAACATGAAAGAATATCCGTTTCACTTGCCGTCCTTGCGCAAGCTGGAAGAGATTGAGCTTGCTAGCAGCGTCACTTTTTTTGTAGGAGAGAATGGCTCGGGTAAATCGACCTTATTGGAATCAATTGCCTATCAATGCGGTTTTAACACAGCTGGAGGATCGCGTCACAACTATTATGAGGTGCATCGCTCGGAGGCGATTCTGGGTGACTACATACGTCTTTCCTGGCTGCCTAAAATAACGAATGGTTTTTTCCTGCGAGCGGAGAGCTTCTATCAGTTTGCCAGCCATATCGATGAGATGGGCCCGAAAAGCTTTCAACATTACGGCGGACGCTCGCTGCATGAGCAGTCGCACGGAGAATCTTTTTTCTCGTTGTTTGCCAATCGCTTCAACGGCAGGGGAATCTACCTGCTGGATGAGCCCGAGGCTGCTCTCTCACCGAAGCGTCAAATCGCTTTTTTGTACTTGATGCGCGATTTGGTGGAAGAAGGAGCACAATTTATCATTGCGTCGCACTCGCCGATTCTATTGGGCTATCCCGGAGCAACTATCCTCAATTTTGATGAATCGCCGGTACAAGAGGTGAATTATCGCGATACGGAGCACTATCAATTGACGCGCCGTTTCCTGGAGAAGCCCGATCTATTTTTAGATGAAAAATAATTTTCATTCTTCCTGTCACAAAAAACGGCTTGGCGGTTTCTATTAGATGAACGAAGCAGTAGGGCATTCGTCAATAGCGCACGCGGGAAGGAGGAATCCAGTGGAGGTGCAAGCAAACCTGGTGATGAACCATGCTCGAGTAGAGGATCATACAGATTCCTTTCAAGAATTGTTTACGACGTATTATCCGTTTGTAGTCCGACAGATCATGCGAATTGTGAAAGATCAACAAACTGCAGAAGATATTGCGCAGGATGTATTTCTCTCCTTTTACCATACCGATCGCACAGGGATCGAACATATTCCGGCATGGCTGTCCAAGTCCGCGCTCTACGCAGCGTACAATTATCTTCGTTCAGAAAAACGCAGGTACGCCAGACAAGAGCGAAGTGCATCCGAGCAAGAACACGTCAGCCCTTCGTCAGAAGAGATGTGGCTTGCAAAAGAGTCCCAGAGTATCGTCCGCGATGTGCTAGAGGAGCTAGACGAGCGGGAACGAACCTTGCTGGTCATGAAATATTCCGGATTTCCTTATGCGGAGTTGGCGAAAGCGACTGGCACGCAGATCAGCTCGGTGGGAACACTCCTCGCGAGAGCGAAAAGTAAATTTCGTACCATATATGGCCGGATGAGGGGGGAAGAGGAATGAAATGTGCCGATACAGGCTTTATCCAGGCGTTCTTGGATGGGGAATGCAGCTCAAAAGAAAGTAAGCAATTCCTGCTTCATCTGGAGTACTGTGAAACCTGCCGCACACGGCTGGACGAACTGTCCGCGTTGGATAGCTGGACTGGTGAGAAGATGGAGCATGCTTTTTCCGAGACAAGCGATGTGAAGGTCAATACGGAAGCAGCGTGGCAGCGATTTTCGCAAACAATCGAGAAACCGACGAACACAAATGCACAAGATCGACAAGCGATAACCAATCGAGCAACAATCAGAAGGAGCTGGAATCAGATGAATAAGCAAACAAAAAGATGGGTGACAGGTGCTTCGGCAGCAGCAGTATTGGCTGTGTCCCTGTCTTTCCCCCAAGTACAAGCAGCAGCGAACGATTTTCTGTCCATTTTCCGTATGGATAAAGTAGAGTTCGTCAAAGTGACGCAAGAAGATATGCAAGAGCTGGAACAATGGATCGCTAACGGCAATGTGGGCGAGATGGAGCTGAACGGGATCGGGAAAATCTGGATTGATGAAAACGATCAAGAGAAGCTCGAACAAAGAAACCAGTATTATAACAGCAAAGAAGCCGCTGTAAAGGCTGGAGTGAAGCTGCCTGCGCTACCGAAAGATGTTACGGTGGATAGCGTAGATGTCAATTCTCCTTACACCATGCACATGGAAATCGATGCCGATCGTGCAAACAAGCTACTGGGGCAATTACAGGTAGAGGCGCGCTTTGATGAAAAGCTGAGTGGAAAACGCTTTTCCTTGAAAATCCCACAGATGCAGAACGTGAGGATGGCCGCAGGAAAAGAAAGCTATGGCTACTCTGTCATGGATGCTCCTGAGCTAAGCGCACCAGAGGGAGTCGATCTGGCACAGCTTCGCGAGACAATCTTGGCCCTGCCGTTCATTCCGGATCAAGTGAAAAAGCAGATGATTAGCATCGAAGACTGGCAGCATACCCTCCCTGTGCCATACATGGCAGACGGCGAGAGCAAGATGAAGGAAGTGAAAGTGAACGGTCAAAACGGAATGCTGATCACAGGTAAATACAATTCCCATCTGATGTGGCAGCAGGATGGACAAATTCACATGCTGGAAGGCAGCGAAAAGAACGCTGACGGGCTGTTGGATTTTGCAAATCAACTGAAATAAGTAAACAAATAGTAGGATATTGGCAGAGTTTTCCTGGAAAAGGAGGGCTCTGCTTTGTCCCGTTTTGCGATGGAGAAAGTGAGGTAAACGATGTCAGATTACGTGATAGAGACCTGGGAATTGACCAAGCAATATAACGGTAAAGCCGGCTGCAAAAATATTACGCTACAAGTACCGCGCGGCTCTGTATTTGGTTTCCTCGGTCAAAATGGAGCGGGTAAAAGTACCTTTGTCAGGACGATGCTCGGGCTATTGCACCCAACGAATGGCAAAGCGGTCATGCTTGGGCAGCCGATTGGCAGTGTCGAATCGCGAAAAAAGGTAGGGTACTTGCCAGAGCTGTTTCGCTATCCTGATTGGTTGACGGGCCAGCAGCTCCTAGAGCATCATGCTGAGTTGTGCGGATTAACATATCGTGAGAGCAAATCCGTGATAAAAAATGTCGTTGAGCTGGTCGGAATGGCTGGACGAGAGCGTGAACGCATCCGGGGCTATTCTAAAGGCATGCAGCAGCGTATCGGGATTGCCTGCGCCCTCTTATCCGATCCAGAGCTGATCTTCCTCGATGAGCCGACCTCCGCACTGGACCCAATCGGGCGGAAAGAAGTGCGTGAGCTGATCGCGCGGCTGCGTGACCAAGGAAAGACGATTTTTCTCAACAGTCATCTACTGAGTGAAATGGAGAGCGTGTGCAACTACGTCGGGATCATTCACCGCAGTGAGTTGGTCGTACATGGCGACTGGCGCAAGCTGAGCAGCGTCCAACCACAAATTGAATTGACAGTGGACAAGGGTAGCGCAGGCTTTCAGAACGAGCTTCCTTCCTTTGTCACAGAGAGTCGTCTCGTAAGACAAGAGAAAGACCGTGATACATGGTTAATGACGATGGATCAGGACAATCGGGTACCCGCTCTGTTGCAACAATTGGTTGCATCCGGGGCTGGAGTACATGAAGTCGTGCGCAAGCAACAATCACTGGAAGACGTATTCCTGTATTGGGTGCAGAGAAAGGAGGGAGAACGACATGTGGCCGATCATCAAAATCACGTATAGAGAAATGATCTCCAAGCGTATTTTCACGATTACGCTGATCATGTCGCTGGCCTTCCTGCTGCTGTTTGGGCTTGCCACAGGCTATGCGGTCAAGGAAATGAAGGAATCGTTCGGGGGCGCAGGTCCAGAAGCTTTGCTGCAAAAAAACTTCTTTTCCACGCAGCTCTTGGGGATGGGCTTGTACTTTGGTTCCGTCATTACGGCACTCTTGGCGATTTTGAGCAGTGTCGGGAGTATTGCATCTGAAATCGAGAGCCACCAAATCGACACGTGGCTGGCTCGCGCCCTTCCTCGCTACAAATATTTATTGGGGAAATTTTTCGGGTTGGCAAGTATGTTGGGGCTATACGCACTCCTGATGTTCCTCGGACTTTTGGCGATCAACCAATGGGTGGGCGGCGGTGCGTTGGCTGTTCAGGTAGGAGGAGACCAAATCCTGAAAGCAGCCGCTTTCTTCGTAAGTATGCCGATCATTCTTGTTTGTGTAGCCATGCTCTTGAGTAGTATGACTACAACAGTAACGGGCGGTATTATCCTAATCATTCTGTACGGGATCAGCTTTATTGGTGGCTTTATCGAGCAGCTTGGTGTTGCATTTAGCAACAGCTCACTCACGAACATCGGGATTATTTCCAGTCTGGTTTTTCCAACCGATTCGTTATTCAGGCAAACGACGCTCTCGCTATTTGATACAGCTGACGATCCGTTGTCCTTCGCTTCGCAAGGTATTTTCGGTACGACTTCACCTCCGAGTACTGCCATGCTCATCTACACCATTCTCTATGGCGTCGTAGCGTTAGGGCTGTCCATTCGGGTGTTTCAAAAGCGAGATGTATAAGAAAGACGAGAGAACGGCTAATTCGGCCGTTCTTTTTCTTTTCTCCCTTGCATGGCCGATCACCATATGCGCATTTCGTGATTTTTATGATGTTAATAGAGGAAATGCGGTTAAAACAGTTTATGCGCATATTCTATTCGGATTTTTACGAACATTGTTATAATGACAGCACAATATGAAAGCGCATTCGTCATGGTTGCTACAACATCATTGTAAGCGCATTCTTGCAAGGGGGAACTAGCGTATGTTGGCATTACTTGGATTTCTCATGGTAGCCGTTTTCATGTACCTGATTATGTCGAGACGGCTTTCGGCATTGGTTGCTTTGATTGTCGTTCCTGTTGTTTTTGCGTTGATTAGCGGATTTGGTACAGAAATTGGCGACATGATGCTTGCAGGCATCAAGAAAATTGCGCCGACGGGAATTATGCTGTTGTTCGCCATCTTGTACTTTGGAGTCATGATGGATGCAGGTCTGTTTGATCCATTAATCAAGAAAATCGTGAAAATGGTGAAGGGTGACCCACTGAAGGTGATTGTAGGTACAGCGATCCTCGCTACCTTGGTGGCGCTGGATGGTGATGGAACTACTACTTATATGATTACGGTTACAGCGATGCTGCCTTTGTACCGCAAGCTGGGAATTAGACCGATGATTCTGGCAGTCATGCCGATGCTCGCACTCGGTGTCATGAACATGACGCCTTGGGGTGGACCGACAGCACGTGTCATGAGTGTACTTCATATGGATGTTTCCGAGATTTTCGTCCCTGTTATTCCTGTAATGATTGGCGGAATTGCGTGGGTGATGATCGTAGCCTGTATTCTGGGCAAACAAGAGCGTAAGCGTCTGGGGATTATGGAGATACCAGATGAAGATTTGCAATCGCTTGCAGGACAAGAAGAAGTGGCGGCGACAGATGAGACTGCTGCACTGAAACGTCCGCGCCTGATCTGGTTCAATCTGTTGTTGACCGCAGCCCTGATGGTCGGTCTGATTACGAGCTTCTTGCCACTGCCGACGATGTTCATGCTCGCTTTTGCCATTGCCCTGTTTGTGAACTATCCGAAAATGCAAGATCAGAAAGAGCGAATTGCAGCCCATGCTGCTAACGCACTGGCTACCGTGTCCATGGTTTTCGCTGCGGGAATCTTTACAGGCATCCTGACTGAAACGAAAATGATCGATGCGATGGCGAGTACACTCGTTTCCTGGATTCCAGATTCACTTGGTTCCCATATGCCTCTACTCGTAGCGCTGACAAGCATGCCATTCACGTATTTCATGTCGAATGATGCGTATTACTTCGGGATCGTTCCAATCCTGGCAAATGCAGCAGCCGCTTACGGAATCGATCCGGCGGAAATTGGTCGCGCTTCCATCCTGGGTCAACCGCTGCATGTACTCAGCCCGTTGTTTGCAGCACAGTACCTGTTGATCGGAATGGTTGGAGTCGATTATGCGGAAACCCAAAAGTTCGTCCTGAAATGGGCGTTTGGAACATCGATGGTGATGATTGTGCTTGCCCTTCTTACCGGAGTCATCTCATTCTGATCAACGAAAAGAAGGAAGAAAAAAAGAGGCCTGCTCATGGCCTCTTTTTTCGTCATCGGGCGAAATGAGATACAATGAGAAGAAGAGGAGGGAACGATGTGCGTTTTCACAGCAAGCTGATGTTGATTATTTGCTCGCTCCTTTTTGGTGTGATTGTCATACTCGGTACGATGTTTGAACAGATGCTGGCGGGCGTATTAGAGCATGAGATCGGGACGCGAGCACTGCACACCGCCAAGACCGTCGCGCAGATGTCCGAGATCAAACAGGCGTTTGACACAGAAGATCCCGCCAAGATTATTAATCCAATCGTGGAAAAAATACGCGTGGACACGAATGCGGCTTTTATCACCGTAGGAAATTTGCAAAGCATCCGCTACTCACATCCCGATCCAGAGCAGATTGGCAAAAAGATGGTGGGAGGCGACAATGAGGCAGTATTTGAGGGACAATCCATCATCTCTGAGACAGTCGGTTCGCTTGGTCCTGGGCTGAGAGGAAAAACACCGATCTATGATGAGGAAGGAAAAGTGATGGGGGTCGTTTCTGTCGGCTTCTTGTTTGAGGATATAAATGAAACAATCGAATCGTATCGCAATCGAATCGTTGTCATCGGCATCATCATCATGCTTCTGGGTGTGGTGGCTACGCTCATTCTTTCACAAAATGTAAAGAAAGCGATATTTGGTTTGGAGCCAGAACAAATCGGGCGATTGTATCAGGAAAATCAAGCGGTGCTGGAATCGATTCGCGAAGGTATTGTGGCAGTCAATAAGGATGGGGCGATCACGCTCGCGAATCAGACCGCTCTCCACATGCTCGGGCAAGCGAAGGATAAAGACAGGATCATGGACAAACAGGACGAGCTGGTTCGTTCGCTTGGTCTTCATGAGGTGATTGAGACAGGGAAAGCCGAATTTGACCGCGAAACGAATGTGGACGAGCATGTATTAGTCGTGAACCGGGTCCCGATTATGGATAAGGAGCGCCATGTAATGGGTGCTGTAGCGAGTTTTCGCAATCGGTCCGAGCTGTTCGAGGTCACACAGGAGCTGTCACGAGTGAAGGAGTATGCGGAAGTCCTTCGTTCCCAGACGCACGAGTATTCCAACAAACTGCATCTCATATCAGGACTCATCCAGCTTGAATCGTATCAGGAAGCCATTGAAACGATCTCTTCCGAGTTGAATGTGCATGTCCACAATACGAAGTTTATTATGCAAGAAGTTCCCGACCCGCTGATAGGTGGCTTGTTGCTTGGGAAGCTGAATCAAGCCAACGAACGCAAAGTGGAATTGAAAATAGATCCAGAAAGCAACTTCCGTGACATTCCTGCCTCGATTGATCGCTCACAGCTGATTGTCATTCTCGGCAATTTGATAGATAATGCGATGGACGCTGTAAAAGCTCGAGATGCATTTGCTCCAGAAATCACGATCTTTTTGCTTAACATGGAAGAGGTCTTGCTTATAGAGGTAGAGGACCGGGGGCCAGGCATCTCCGAAGAAAATGCCGAACGAATCTTTGAGCTGGGCTTCTCTACCAAACAACATCCGAATCATGGCTACGGTCTGCACTTGGTCAAACAAGCTGTTTTACATGTACACGGCAATATTACGCATACGGGTAATCCGGTAGGCGGAACGATTTTTACTGTGACGATACCAAAGGATGCACGCACGGCAGAACGGAAGGAGGCCGTACTAGATGATACGGGTACTCATCATTGAAGACGACCTGAGAATCGCAGAGGTAAACCGACGCTTCGTGGAAAAAGTAGAGGGGTACGAGGTGATTGGCATTGCCACGAATGGGCAAGAGGCCAAGGACCAAATGGAAATTTTACATCCCGACCTCGTTTTGCTCGACATTTATTTTCCGGATATGGACGGCCTCGATTTTTTGTCGATCATAAAGGAGCAGTTCCCTACAACGGATGTCATCATGCTGACAGCCGCCAAAGAAGTAGATGCGGTTGTAGAGGCGATCCGCTATGGCGTATTCGATTTTATTACCAAGCCACTTATCTTTGCACGCTTGCAACAAACGTTGCGGAATTATCAGGAGTTCAGGCAAAAGGTGAGTGATTGGAAAAAAGACACCGATCAAATCAGCCAAGCCCAAATCGATGAGCTTATTTCCCGGACTGGCCAAAAGAAGACAACCGAGACAAGGGCAGTCAAAGGAATTGATCAAATCACGCTGGACAAAATTTCAGGCTTTCTCATGCAGACCCAGGAGGCCACGACAGATTTGGTCAGTAAAGAAACAGGCATTAGCCGTTCAACAGCAAGGCGATATCTCGAATATCTGGTAGCCAAAGGAGACGCCATCGCAGACCTTTCGTACGGAGTCGTCGGACGTCCTGAACGCGTGTACAAAAGCGTCGGACGGCAAAAAGAATAAAAAAACCCTTCACGTTCGCAAGTAAGGTACAAGCCTACTAGAGAGCGTGGAGGGTTTTTTGGTACTTATGATTTCTAATAAGCATTTAGAAGGTTCCGATGAACCAACGAAAGCTGGTGAGAAGAAAAAGCGCAGGGCTCGCAGACCTTGACAACGCCCACCCAGTCGGAACTTCCAAAAGGGGACCACGCTTGTCGAACACTTCTTCCTTGAGAAACTTCCGCCCGTAGGGTGGCTTTGGCTCGACGGTCCCCTTTTGGAAGTGGAGACGTCCAGTGAATCCCCCCTGCTGGTGTGTCAGAGTCGAAGAGAGCTGTGCTTTTTCTTCTCCTCCCCTATGTTGACTCAAACCAGAGCCTACTTAATCACACAGCTCGCTTCCACTCGATAAATGCGCTGCCCACGAGAAGAAAAGCGCTCCTCGTACTCCGTCATCACATTATCCGCCGCCAGCTTGGACTGGTGAAGGTCAAAAGTGATATTGCGCATCTGGAAGCGTTCCCCAGCGAATTGGTTGAGTGAAAACTCAAAAAGGTTCTCGTTGTCTGTCTTCATATGAATCTCACCGTCTGCCACAAGCACCTGACGATAGGTGTTCAAGAAGCTTTTGTAAGTAAGACGGCGTTTCGCATGACGAGTTTTTGGCCACGGATCACTAAAGTTCAGATAGATGCGAGAAATTTCGTGATCGGCAAACAAGTCGGTCAACTTGGAAGCGTCGTATTGGACAAAGGCCAGATTCGGAACAGCTTTGTACTCTGTACGCTGAACAGCGCGCAGAACAACCTCCGCTTTCAGTTCAACCGCAATGAAATTGATGTCAGGGTGACGCTCGGCCAATGTATTAATGAAACGTCCTTTTCCACAGCCGATCTCCACATGAATCGGATTGTTATTCCCGAAGCGTTCCTTCCAGTTTCCTTTATAGGAAAGGGGATTGTCTACAAACGTCGGATATTCTCTCAGGGCCGCTTCGGCACCTGGAATGTTACGCAGTCGCATATGTGCCTCCTTCAAAACGAACTCCTATCTACTTTACGATGACTCCCTGCTAGTTGCAAGTAGAGAGAGAAGAAAGGGAAGCGAGATTCCAGAGGCAGATTACGTGAAAAAGGAGGGGAAAGGGGTTTTTTGTAAATGGAACTAGGACGAAAGTCGCATGGAGTGTGGATTTGGACAAATGGCAGCTGGATAAAATTTGCCAATTTGGGAGGGACATTATGGCAGGAAAATAGACTGAAAATTTGAGGAATGCCCGTCAAATCAAGCGCGAAGGCGTCAAGCGGTAATCGTATCCAGTTGGAAAAATAGTTTTTGGTAAGTTTTTGGTAATCTCATAGAGTGTGAGCTTTGGTAAAGTAGAGAACAAGTGAGAGGTCAGCCAAACTTTGCATAAAATGGTCCCTAGTTGAGCAGGGATCTTTTTCAAAAGAAAAGGGAGGATGAACAGCATGAAATTACATAAAACCCTCATAGGAATCGTAATGGGAGCAGCATTGGGAATCACATCGATTGTCGCTCCACTGCCAGGCAAGCAAAATGTAGCCGAGGCAGCGTGGACGCAATCCAAGGCGGACAAGGTCATTGCCACGGGAAGAAAGTATATGGGTACTCCTTATAAATTCGGTGCGAGCAGCAATACCACAGCCGTTTTTGATTGCTCTTCCTTTACAAAGCGCGTATTTAAAGTCGCAGTCGGCAAGAGCTTGCCACGCACTTCTCGCGATCAAGCCAAGGTAGGAACAAGTGTGTCCAAGTCAAACCTGAAAAAAGGAGACCTGGTGTTCTTCAAGGCGAGTAAAACGACGACGTCCAAACGGATCACACACGTGGCGATCTATGCAGGTAACAACAAACTCCTTCATACATATGGAAAACCAGGAGTGACGTATTCGACCTTTAAGGGCACGTCCTGGGAGAAGCGCTTTGTTTCGGCACGGCGAGTCTTGTAATCTACTCGTCTGGCTCTCTACTAACTAATACGTCTGGCAGCGCAATTTGTTGCGAGAATCGAGGAATGCAAATCTTGTAAAAAAAGCCCTTGTCTTGTGGAGTCTCCCACAAAGACAAGGGCTTTGGTCTGTATGCTAGCAGTGTGCTAGATTTTCAAAATACCACCCATGCTCGCATTCGTTACCAGCTTGGAGTAACGAGCCAAATAGCCTGTTTTTACCTTCGGCTCGAATTCTTTCCAGCCTTCTTTGCGGCGAGCCAGCTCGGCTTCATCCACGAGCAGTTGCATCGTGCGCTCCTCGAGGTCAATCGATATGATATCTCCGTCCTGTACGAAGGCAATTGGACCGCCTTCTGCGGCTTCAGGAGACACGTGACCGATACTGATCCCGCGAGAAGCTCCGGAGAAGCGTCCGTCTGTAACGAGCGCGACTTCTTTACCGAGACCCATACCCACGATTTGCGAGGTAGGAGCCAGCATTTCCGGCATACCTGGGCCGCCCTTAGGACCTTCATAGCGGATGACGACAACATGACCGGATTTGATTTTGCCAGCAGCGATTCCTGCCAGAGCCTCCTCTTGGGAGTCGAAGCAGATGGCTGGACCTTCGTGCTTTTTAATAGAAGGATCGACACCACCTGTTTTGATGATCGAGCCTTGCTCTGCCAGGTTGCCGAACAGAACAGCGAGACCGCCGGAAGCGCTGTACGGATTGTCTAGGCGACGAATGACTTGATCGTTTTTGATTTCGGCGTCAGCGATGTTTTCGCCAAGGGTTTTGCCCGTGACGGTGATACGGTCTGGATGGATCGCGCCTGCTTTTTTCGCGATTTCTTTCAGAACCGCTGATACACCGCCTGCCTCGTGGCAATCCTCGATATGATAGTCGGAGGAAGGAGCCAGCTTGCAAATATGTGGAATGCGCTTCGCTACTTCGTTGATGCGCTCGATTGGGTATTCGATGCCTGCTTCTTGTGCGATAGCCAGAGTATGGAGAACCGTATTGGTTGAACCACCCATCGCCATGTCGAGTGCGAATGCATCGTCGATTGCCTCAAGTGTCACGATGTCGCGTGGCTTAATGTCGCGTTCAATCAGATTTTTCAGTTTTTCAGCAGATGCTTGTACCAACTCGCGACGTTCAGGCGAGACAGCGAGTACGGTACCGTTGCCAGGGAGAGCCAAACCAATGGCTTCGAGCAAACAGTTCATCGAGTTTGCTGTAAACATACCGGAACAGGAACCGCAAGTCGGGCATCCATATTGCTCCAGCTCTTCGAGTTGCTGGTCGTTGATCAAGCCTGCTTGGTGAGCTCCGACACCCTCGAATACGGAGGAAAGCGAGATGGAGCGGCCATCACTCGTTTTTCCGGCTTTCATAGGACCACCGGTTACAAAGACGGTTGGAATGTTGACACGAAGCGCACCCATGATCATCCCAGGAGTGATCTTGTCACAATTTGGAATACAGATCATGCCATCAAACCAGTGAGCAGCGACAACGGTTTCCAAGCTGTCTGCAATAATCTCACGGCTCGGGAGGGAATAGCGCATCCCGATATGTCCCATAGCGATTCCGTCGTCAACACCAATCGTATTGAATTCAAATGGTACCATGCCAGCGGCACGAACGGCTTCCTTGACCAGTTTTCCAAACTCCTGCAAGTGCACGTGACCCGGAATAATGTCGATGTACGAGTTGCAAATGGCGATAAACGGTTTATCGAAATCCTCATCCTTTACACCTGCTGCACGAAGCAAGCTGCGGTGTGGTGCGCGGTCGAATCCTTTTTTGATCATATCACTTCGTTGTCTGGCCAATTTGAAAAACTCCCTTCCAATACGGATCATGCCTGTCTTATGTTTTGAACTATCTTATCAATTTTTAATTACAGAAACAACCGTAAAAGTCTGAACATTTGCTCAGTCTCGAATGACATAAGTTTAGGAATCATAGCGAAATCAGCTTGTTTGGGATAAAATAGAAGAATCGATTCTATTTCGGTTGGAGTGAACGAAATGTTAGATGAGCTAAAAAACATCTGGTCGGACGGGAGTGAAGAGGAGCGCCGCATTCTCGAGCTGGCTGTTGCTGCCATTCATCAAAAGCGGGAACGGAATAGTGCGTTTATCTCCGGGTTTCTTGGATTAAAGGGGGAGTTCATAGACGTAGAAAGACAGTCATATCGCTTCGAATTGCCTCTGACCCCTTTTATGCACAATTCAGGGGGAGTTGTTCATGGAGGAATTCTTGCGACCTTGATCGATTCAGCGATGGGCTCCTTGATCAATCGATCCTTGCCACCGAATCAGTATGCAGTGACGACAGAGCTCAAGCTCAATTATTTGCTTCCGGGAACAGGAGAGCGGCTGCGCGCTGAAGCGAGCTTTTTGCATCGCGGACACACGCTGGTCGTCATGGAGGGCAGTGTTTACGATGATCGGGATAGGCGGATCGCCCACGGTACAGGAACGTTCATTGTGCTCTCCAGAAATGGTCGGAAATAAAAAAGCCTCGCTCCACATCAAAAAGGTGAGAACGAGGGGTGACGGTGTTATTTGATGACAACGAGACCGCTGTATTCCGAGATATAGGTGAGCATTTTGGTGGAAAGCGGCACGATAAACTCCATGTTTTCTTTTTCGACGATACCAGAACGTGAAACAATCCGCGCCCACTTGGCGGTCAGCTTGTAGTAATCGGAACCAAACGAGGCGTGTACCGTCTGACTCTGATGCCGAAATGTGACAGGGCTTGTGTCCAGCTTCATCGGGATCATACTGATGATATCCTGTAAAAACAAATGGTAGGTCATATGTGGCTTGAAAAAAACGAGCTCCTTTGTGGTGACGGAGAAGCCGTAGCTATTGTTCATTTGGGTGAATTTGAGTTCACCTTCCATATTTTTCAGCCGAATGAAGTCGGTGTTCATATTTATCCCCCTCCTTCGGGTATCTCTCTATGATAGTAATCTTTCCTATGCAAGTGCAAGTGGAAGGTTGTTCAAAAAAGTGTTCCAAACGTAATAAAGGAGCGAAATATCATGATCGAAATTGCAAAAGAAGCAGCAAGTGTCGCGGGTGCCTTTTTGAAGGAACGTTTTCTTGAACAGCTCGTGCCCGATGAGGAATTGCATAACGACGTGAAGCTGCCAGAGGATAAAGGCAGTGAACAGCGCATCATTGAGGTCCTGCATCGCCACTTCCCGACACATACCATTTTTTCGGAAGAGGTCGGAATGGTTTCCCGCGAGGAAGAGTATCTGTGGATTATCGATCCGTTAGATGGAACGAATAACTACTTTATAGGCTATCCGTATTTCTCAATCTCGATTGCGTTGCAGCACAAGGGCGAGCTGGTGCTGGGCGTCGTCTACAATCCGGTAGCAGGTCAAATGTTTTGGGCGGAAAAAGGAAAAGGAGCCTATTTGAACGGAAAACGATTGAACGTCAATAACCGACAAGACCTCACACGTGCAGTCGGAACGTACATCCGTGGACGCAACACAGTAACGAAGGAGGAAGAGATGGCTTTTACGGAACCGTTTGTATTCCAGACAAAGCGTCTCATGCGAAATATTGCGCCTGCACTGGACTGGTGCCTGCTGGCAAACGGATGGCTCGATTATATCGTGATGCAACGCTCCAATATTATGGATGTAGCCGCCGGAATTGTGATCGCCCAGGAGGCGGGTGCAACGATTACGGACTGGTCTGGAAAACCGTATCAGCATGAGCCGTTCCAACAAGATCACACCCCTTCCTTAATGGCGAGCAACGGACATTTGCATGAAACCATTCGCGGTATGATTCGACAGTAACGGGTACAAAAGAAGCAGGACTTATGTAGCGGTTTATGGCTCTGCTGGATTTCTTTTCATTTATTGGCAACCAAATGTTTCGGCGCACGTATAAAATTGTGCGAAAGATTTGCTATTCTGTGATAGGTAAAGAGGTGAGAAAAATGGCACGAATGGAATATCGGCTGCTGGATGAGGCGAGGGGATACCCAGTTCAGTTTTACTACGACCACGTGAACAAAGATGAGGTCTCCTTGCGTTTTGCTTGCGATTATTTGGTGAAGGGGCATGTCGTTTATGAAAAAACGTCCTGTGCAATCGAAAACGGTACGTATGTCATTTACGTCAAGCGCTCAACAGAAGAACAAGCTGTCGATTACGCGGAGGCTGTGTCTGCACGCTGGGGCAGCATCCAGATCGAAATGCGTGAATTTCAAGAAAATGCAAGCGTTTATCCGCTCGTCCACACGTTTTATTTCAAGGACGATGACGATGCTCTCTTGCATTTGCAAAGCGACTACTTGTACGTGAATGGACGCGAATGGGAGAAGACATCGGCCGAGGTGGATGAAGATCGGCAGGTTTATGTTTACTACGCGAAGCCAGTGTAGGAGGAAGAAAAATGGCACAAACGAAATCAAAGAAAGTAGTCGGTCTGTTCGTCGTAGCTGCACTTGCGATCAGCGGTTGTTCTTCCGGGGACGACTATGATGATTGCTACGATAATGACAATGACGGCTATTGTGACGATAGCAGCAGCAGTGGGGGTTCGAGCTCTACCTACAGGTCTTACAAGAGCAAATCCGGAGTATCGAGTGGGATAAGCACGAGCAGCTCCAAGGGCGGTATCGGCAGCTCGGGCTATTCCAGCTCCGGGTGAGGTGAGGAAAGTGGCGGACCATAACCGACGAGAACGAGAGGCGCTGTACGGCCCGATGCGGGAAGAGGGCGTATTTACCTGGGATTGGATGTATGGCGAGGAATATGCGCTCCATGATATTCACCTGATCTCCCCCACCTTTCGAGAGGAAATCGCGATGGCAACCGAGCGACTGGGGCAAATCTTTACCAAGGTCGTTCCGGTATTGCAGCGTGCAGAGGACTCCCTGTTGTTGGAACTAGGAGTGCCAAAGCAGGCATTGCAGGCAGTCAGGATCGTCGTTTCCCAAACGGTGCCGACTGTGATTGGACGCTTTGATTTTGCCCAGACGACAGAAGGTTTGAAGATGCTTGAGTGCAACAGCGACACCCCTACAGGAATCGTCGAGGCTTTTTATGTGAACGGTCGTGCCTGTCGCCATTTCCTGCGTGAGGACCCGAATGAAGGGATGGAGCGGCAGTTGCGTTCGGCTTTCAGCAAGGTGGTCGACGCGTATCGGGCGAAAGGCTATGATACGGATTCTATCTGGTTTAGCTCGCTCGACTGGCATGAGGAAGACAAGGGAACGACATTGTACTTACTGAACCAATCGGGTCTTTCTGCCCGGTTTGCCGCATTGGAACATTTGCGTGTTTGGCAAGATCGGCTCTATGTAAAGGAGAATGAGGAGCTACTGCCAGTCGATGTGCTGTACCGTCTGCATGCTTTGGAAAAGCTGGCGGTAGAACAAGATGAAGACGGCTACCCGACTGGTGAGCATGTGCTTTCGCTGATTGCCCGCAAAAAGCTCGCCATTATTAATCCTCCTTCTGCGTTTCTCATTCAGACGAAGGCTTTGCAGGCGCTCATCTGGAACTTGCATGAGGCGAATGAGTTTTTCACCGAAGAGGAGCACGCGATCATCGAAGCTTACATGCTGCCTACTTATTTTGAAAATCGGTTTGCAGGCAAAGAGGACTACGTCACGAAGCCGATTTTTGGGCGAGAAGGTGGCGGTGTCATGCTGTTTGCATCAGATGGTACGCTGCAAGAGAAAGATCAGGAAGAGTTTTACTGGGAGCAGCCGATGATTTATCAGAAACGGGTGGAGCTTCCGGAGATTACGGTTCAGACGATGAAGGGGGCTTATGCTGGACGACTGCTCTGGGGGTCCTTTTGGATCGGCACAGAGGCATCGGCAATTGTAGCTCGTGTCGGTGGACCGATTACAAACAACCTATCATATTATTTGCCGGTCGGCATAGACAAGTAGCGAAAGGAGAGGACAACTTACATGTTGGGACAATTGGATTACGTAGTAAACTTTTTGGCATATTTGGCAGTGACCATTCCGATATTGGCTGTAGGGATTTTTGTGTTTACAATTACGACTCCTTACAAGGAGTTTGATCTGATCAAGCAGGGAGCACAGACTGACGATCCGAAGAAAATGGCAGCGGCAAAAGCAGCCTCGCACGATTTGGGAGGAAAAATCATCGGTTTGGCAATCGTCCTCGCTTCGGCTGTTTACCACTCCGTTAACTTGTGGGATTTGGTCATCTGGGGTATTGTAGGAATGGTATTTCAAGTCATCATTTTTTATTTGTTCGAATGGATCACACCATTTAAAGTCGTGTCTGAAATTCCGAACGGGAACGTATCCGTCGGTATTTTCGCATCGCGGTTGAGTATTGCAGCGGGCTTGTTGATGGCTGCGCTGATCAGCTACTAAGCATGGAAAGAGGCGTTCACCTTCGAAGTCTGGTGCTCATGTAGGTTCTCTGCATTTGGCTCCTCCCGCTTCAGGTTCTCGCCTCTTTTTCGATGCGGAACCGCTCATATTTTGAACAGGTACTTACGGGCACAGGGAGGAGTCTTTTTGTTCTGGCGCGTCATGTATGAGATTTTTATCATTATGCTTGTGATTACGTATGCGATTCTGTTGTTCGCAGACTTCTCCAATCATCCGCTGTTGACGGATGAACTGATGGACAAGGTAGACAATGGGCTGATCATTTTGCTGATTGTCGAGTATTTGGTCCGGCTATGGAGGGCGAAGGACAAACGAAAATTCGTTTATGCCAACTGGTTCGATCTGATCGCAATGATTCCATTGGACTCTTATTTGTATTTAGCCAGAATCATGCGCGTGCTTCGTCTGGTGCGCATCGTGCGTGCTTCGCCGTTTTTGCTGGGAATCATTCGATCTGGCCCGATGCGTCAAGTATTTGGTGTCGTCACGATCATCATGCTGTGGAGCTCGACTGCGATTTATTTGCTCGAATACGGTGTAAACGAGAATATCAAAAGCTTCCCGGATGCGTTGTGGTGGTCGATTGTGACAACTACGACAGTCGGCTACGGTGATATTTCGCCTGTGACGGCAGGTGGAAGGATCATGGCGACGATTTTGATGATAACGGGGATCGGAATGCTGGGAGCATTGACGGCAAATTTTGCTACGCATTGGACAGAGACACATGAAAGCAAAAGCCTGGATGAGAAAGATCGCTTGACCGAAGAGATCAAGAAGCAGGCGATCACAAATATTCAACAGATCGAAAACTTGACCGAGCACGAGTATGAGACGCTCAAAGAAAGCATGGATTTGCTTTATCGCCGAACGAGGAAAAAGAGTGAGGAATAAGGGGAGAGCTGTCAGGCATTAGGTCTGGCAGCTTTTTTCGTGCGAGTGCCTCGAACGCAGGATGTACACTTACTGTTTTGCTTGAGCGTAATGCTGGATCACGAATTCGCGAAAAGCCTGTGCAGCAAGTGACAAGTAGTGTTTTTCATGCCACACCAAATGAGGAGTCCATTGGCAAACAGGCTCCTGTATATGAAGGAGCGTAAGCGGTGGCAATTCCCTTTTGGCATCGATGGGGATAAAAGCAACGCCAAGACCAGCTCGTACCAAGCCGCTGATGGCGGCAGGCTCGTCCCCTTCACATACAATATTGGGGATAAAACCAGCCTCCCGACAGAAAGCATCGGTGATTTCACGGAAGCTGTATCCCGGTTTTAGACTGATGAACGGATCATTTGCTACTTCACTGAGATGGATACGCTGGCGGCCCGCTAGACGATGTGTACTTGGCACAGCCAGTACGATCTCTTCCGTCAATAAGGGTAGATTACAGATTCCTGGTCGATCAATCGAGGAAGAAGTGAGGCAAAAGTCGATTTCCCCCTTTTCGAGCAATTGAACCTTCAATTCTTCTGTCGTCGCTTGGGTGATGCGAAAGCTAATGCGAGGATATAAGGATAGAAAAGGTGCTAGCAATTCAGATACCCGATTCAAGGTTGTCGTGGCTAACAAAACACTTCCGCGTTCCAATCCAGCCAGGTCTGAAATTTCGCGTTTCCCATCTTCTAATGCTCCAAGAGCGATATCCACCTTTTTGAGAAAAGCTTGTCCAAAAACATTCAGGCGGATTTGTCGCCCAATCCGATCAAATAAGGGGACTCCTAATTCTTCCTCCAAGCGAGCTATGGTAACACTTAAAGCTGGTTGGGCTATACGGAGTTCCTGTGCCGCTTTTGTCATATGTTCCGTACGGGCGACTGTCTGAAAATACTTGAGTTGAAGTAATTCCATAGTACATTTCCACCTTATATTGATATATTCAGTGTTATTAATGTGATAATGAATTATATATTTTTATTTATGGATGATCAACTTTATAATAAAAACGTAAACAGAAACATTGTAAATGATTAAGTATAAAAAGAGGTGAATCATATCATGGATACACAAAAATATTTAGAATATATAAAGGCTGAAAGAAGAAGTGAGCTAAGTCTCGGTTATTTGTCCCATCTCCAAAAACAGCATGTCCTCCAAGTTCACTTTGAGAATCTTGATATTCTCGCAAAAAAACCTCTGTCTTTGCGTGAAGAAGACCTATATCAAAAAATTGTCCATGCTAAAAATGGTGGCGTGTGCTACGAGTTAAACGGAATATTTTACTTTCTGCTAAAAGAACTGGGATTTGCGCCTTATCTGATGGCAGGGACTGTCTATGTAGGAAATGGAGTCTGGGCTCTTGAGAACGCTCATTTATTCAACATCGTACCGCTAGATAACGAGGAATACTTGGTGGATGTAGGCATGGGCGGTAATTCGCCACGGCTTCCTGTTCCAATGAGTGGCGGTGAAGTTGTTGATAGTGATGGAATTTACCGCGTATACCAGGATGAGACCAATTCGCTCTACTATTTGCAAAAGAAGACGGACGAGGAGTGGGAAAATCAATATCGATTTGAGACACCTTCCCATCAATGGAATTTAGAAAACATCCATCCAATCTGTGTGCTAACGGAAACATCTCCTGAATCGATGTTCAACAAGATGTATTTCCTTTCAAGAGTGACGGAAAATGGGCGTATCACCTTGTTGGGAAATACGTTGATTATCGTCGATGGCAAAGAAAAAACAAAACAAAAACTGGAAGGACACGAGATTGAGGAAGCGGCTCGTCGCTATTTCCAGATCAATATTTGATAAAAACTTTAAGGAGGACTATTTTATGGCCTTAGATCCACAAGTACAATCATTTATGGCACAAGGGGGGGATCTTAATTCCCTCACAGGGAAGGAGCACGGGGAAGCCAAAGCTGTATCGAAAGTAGAGGATTTTCTAGTCCCTGTAAAGAACGGTGAAATTAAAGTTCGCGTGTATACTCCAAATGAAAAGGATTCATTACCTGTTTTTGTTTATTTGCATGGTGGTGGATGGGTGGCAGGAGATATTCAATCTGTGGATATCTTGTGTCAAAACATCGCACATGATGCTGAGTGTATCGTTGTTTCGGTAGAGTATCGCCTAGCTCCTGCATATAGATTCCCGATTCCACTAGAGGATTGCTATGCAGCCACCAAATGGGTAGCTGAAAATAGTTCCATGCTGCGCGCAGATAAAACAAGAATTGCAATTGGTGGGGACAGTGCTGGTGGAAATATTGCTGCTTCAGTTGCCGTCATGGCACAAAAGTTCAACAATCTCTCGTTAGCGGCTCAAGTATTAATCTATCCGGTGGTCGATCTTACTTTGACCTTCAACGCACAATCATACCGCGACAATGCCGAAGGTTATTTGCTTACGACTGAGGGCGTTTTCTGGGCAGCTTCAACCTATTTACGTGACGAAATCGACAGATACAATGTAATTGCTTCACCTTCATTGAACGATGACGTAAAGGATTTACCACCGACGCTTATGATTACAGCAGAATACGATCCTTTACGAGACGATGGTGCGGCATATGCTGAGCGTCTAAAGGAAGCAGGGGTTCCCGTAGAATACAAGTGTTATGAAGGAATGGTCCATGGCTTCTTCTGGATGGCAGGGATTTTGGATAAAGGGCTTCAAGCACGTAATCAAGTTTCGAATTATTTAAAGGATGTATTTGCAAAAAAATAGAAAACTCCACTTTGCAAGAAGCCGCCAGGGTTAGGGCGGCTTCTACTATGTTCAAGCGAAATATCATTTTGTTATTGACGAGGCAATCCAACCCAATTATAATTCCGAGTAAACATATATGAATTACAAAATAAGTTTGGATAAGGGGATTATCCGATGGTGAAAACAGCGGTTTTGGTAATTGCTCACGGTTCACCGGATCCTGACTGGTTGGCGTTGGTGGAATCAGCCGTTTGGCAGTGCCGCACTGATTTGCCAATTCGGGTAGCTTACTTGGGAGGAGTGGAAGGACGAAGCATCAGCGAGGAAGTGAATCGTCTGGAAGCATCAGGAGCGACAACGATTGTCGTCGTTCCGCTATTCGCTACGGCTGGAAGCAATCACGTAGGGGAAATCCGTGCGATGTTTGGACTAGACCCATGGCCGACAGGAGAGACAGACCTGATTCGCGTTCCCGTTCAGGCAAGAATTCTTTGGTGTCCACCATTGGAGGATCACGGAAACGTCGAGCAGATTGTGGCAGAGCGAATCGCAAGTCTATCACGCTTGCCTAATCAGGAGGCTTTGTTGCTCGTCGGGCACGGCAGTGACTTGCCGGGATGTCATGAGCGCTGGGAAAAGCTGCTCTTGCGTCTGACATTCCGCTTGCAAAACCGCTATGCATTTGCCGCTGCCGGATATGCGACACTGAGGCCTGATACACTGTACGATCAAGCCTGTTTACTTGCAGAAAAAGGGGAGGTTCTCGTGCTTCCTCTGTTTGTCAGCCAAGGTTACTTCACGCGACAAGCAATCCCGAAAAGGCTTGTGGGCTTGGCTTATCGTTATGAGGGCAGTGCGTACTTGCCCCATCCACTGATTGCGGACTGGATGAGCCAATCAATTCGAATGGCATTGGTAACTGACATCTTCACACAAAGGAGCATGTACGAGCATGGCCGAGAGAAAGCAGTGGAAATGGGCTGCTGATCCATCCCTCAACAAAATGGAGTTTACGAAGCTGGAAAAAGACGGACTGGATGTCATCGAGACGATCGTAAACACCTATTCCAAAGAAGGATTTGCATCGATTGAATCTTCTGACATGGATCGATTTAAATGGGCAGGCGTCTATCAGCAGCGGCCAAAGGACGGACACTTCATGATGCGCGTACGCATACCTGGAGGCATTTTGAGCAGTGAACAAGCTCGGGTGCTCGCCAATATCGCAGCAGATTATGGCCGTGATCTGGTGGATGTGACCACGCGTCAGGCTGTGCAATTTCACTGGCTCACGGTAGAATCGCTCGCTGACATTTTTGAGCGGCTCGCATCAGCCGGACTTTCCTCTTTTGAGTCATGTGGAGACTGCCCGCGGCAAATCATGGGGAACCCACTGGCAGGAATTGATCCGCATGAAGTGCTGGATACGCGCCCCATCGTAGCGGAGTTAGAAAAATTTTTCTTGCTCAATCGGGACTTTTCCAATCTGCCACGCAAGTACAAAATATCGGTTTCTGCCAACATCCATAACGCCGCGCATGCGCAAATCAACGACCTGGCTTTCACTCCGGCCAAAAAAGTCATAGCTGGCGAGGAAGTGATCGGTTTTCATGTATGGGTGGGTGGCGGCTTGTCAGCGAAGCCATTCTTGGCGAAGCAACTGGATGTTTTCGTGCGACCAGAGGATGTCGTCAAAGTAGCGGCAGGAGTTACGACTTTATACCGTGATTTCGGTTACCGTCAAAAACGTACGCATGCACGTCTAAAGTTCTTGGTCGCTGACTGGGGACCGGAAAAGTTCAAGGAGCAATTACTGGAGCTGGTTGGCGAGTTAGAGCCAGGTGGTATCGATTTAACCGCGGGGTGGAATGGTGGATATTTTTATGGCATTCACGAGCAGCGTCAAGCAGGACTGTACTACGCAGGCTTGTCTGTTCCCGTTGGGCGGATGAATGCAAGGGAACTAAATGAACTTGCCCGTTTGGCGGACGAATATGGCGATGGGACGATTGGCACCTGTAACACGCAAAATGTCCTGATTCGCAACATTCCTGAAGCAAAAGTAGCAGCTTTCCGCAATGAGCCGATGATTGTGAACCGTTTCAAATTGCAGCCAAATACGTTTGTCGGGTATGCCGTATCGTGCACAGGTACGGAATATTGCAATCTGGCTATCGTGGAGACCAAGGAGCGGATGCGTTCGCTGGCTCAATATTTGGATGATACGGTCGTTCTCGAAACGCCGCTGCGCATTCACATGATCGGTTGCCCGAATTCTTGCGGACAGCGCCAAATTGCGGATATCGGCCTGCAAGGTGCATTGGTCAAGACAGCGGACGGAATGGTAGAGGCGTTTGACATCTTCGTAGGCGGGACACTGGAGGAGCCGCAATTCAACCGCAAGCTCAACGCACGGATTACTGTGGACAGACTCGGGCCGTTCCTTGCCCAATTGATCACGCTGTACAAGGTGGATCGTCAGGAAGGCGAACCGTACTGGCGTTACGTGGAGCGGGTAGGACTTTCCCATATTCAAGCACAGGTTGACTCCATTCTGCAACCAGCGTAATGCTTGGGCGGGTAGCGTCAGATTAGGGGGGAATGTCATGGGAGAGGAACAAGCAGAGAGCTACCTTTACAAGCTGGAAGCCGTGCTAGAGGAAGGGCGGTTACTGACGATTGTTGTGATCGCCCAAACGGATGAGCGAGCTTTCACTTCAGCCGAGAACAATCTCTTGCGACATACCATAGCGCCACCTCGCATCAAAGAGCTGAGCTTGGTAGAGAAGAAGCCGCTCGGACGCCAAGGAGTCGGGTACGTAGTGGAAACCTCTACGTTTGCCTGATGCAGCCAAGGCTCTTCCTGTGAAGGAACAAAGCAGCAAGGAGGACGGATTCGCAATGAACACAGGTAGAGTCGTTTTTGTCGGAGCAGGGCCGGGTGACCCCAAGCTGCTGACAATTCGCGGCATGGAGTCGCTTCGTCTTGCGGATGTGATTGTGTACGATCGCCTGGCAAGCCCGCAGCTTCTCTCGTACGCAAAAAAGGGCGCCAGCCTCATCTATTGCGGGAAAGAGGCCGATCATCATACATTGCCGCAGGAAGAGATCAACCTCCTGCTCATCCGGGAAGCCCAAAAAGGGAAGTATGTCGTTCGACTGAAAGGCGGGGACCCGAGCATGTTCGGGCGGGTAGGAGAAGAAGCGCAGATGTGCCGTGACCATTCTATTCCGTTTGAGATCGTCCCAGGGATTACTTCTGGGATGGCGGCTCCGCTCTATGCGGGTATTCCGCTGACGCATCGTGACCACAACTCTTCCGTCGCTTTTGTCACCGGTCACTTGTGTGAAAAAAATGCGGGAAGGGAGCCGGACTGGGCAGCCCTCGCCTCGATGGAAACGTTGGTTATCTACATGGGTGTGAAAAATCTGCCTCGCATCAGGGAGCGCCTTCTTGCGCATGGAAAAGACGTCCATACGCCCGTTGCTCTCGTGCGCTGGGGGACGGTGCGTGAGCAGGAGACGCTGATCGGCCAGCTTGGGACGATAGATAAGGAAGTAGAGCAGGCCCGTTTTGCCGCACCCGCTATCATTATCGTAGGGGAGGTCGTCCGTCTGCGGGAACCGCTGAACTGGTACGAATCCCGCCCCTTGTTCGGTAAACGAGTAGCTGTTGCAAGAAGAGCAAGCGATGAAGGAAATAGCGAGCTCTTGATTGCCTTGGAACAGTTGGGAGCCGAAGTCATGCCGATTTCTTTGATCGAACGCTGCACGTTTGACATCCCATTGACAGAGCTTGCCACTTATCGTTGGCTCGTCTTCCAGAATGCGCAGCAGGTATCCTTTTTTACTTCTGCCCTGCGACAACAGCGCTACGATGTACGGCGCTTAACGAGCAAGCTGGCTGTTTGTGGACTACGGGCATATGCGGCTTTCGAGAAACAGGGGATATATCCGGACTTGGTGCTCGATGAAAACACGTCACTGCTGGCATTCCCTGACCTGCTCGCCTTGGAAAAAGAAGAGCAGGTGCTTTACGCAGGGGAAGGGAAGCCGCAAAAAATCAGGTTGGACGATGGCAAGGCGATTCAAGTGATCCAAGCGGGCACGTTCGAATGGGATGGGAAGAACCCCAATGAAAAGATGGCAGGATGCTCATTTGACTGGCTAGCCACGGATGATGTCCATACGCTGTCAGCGCTGGCCCAATTCGCTGGCGATGCCTGGTCAAAGACACCGATCGTATGTGTCGGAAAGGAAACAGCGGATGCAGCCAGAGAAATGGGCTGGCAATTCGTGAGCAGCCAAGAAGATAACGCGATCAATATAAACGAGCTGAAAGAGTCGTACGCTAAATGATCAAGGAGGGGGCACATGAGCCAGCTGAATTATGCGTCAGCGACAGAGGAACAACTCGCTTCTATCAATAATCGTCTCGAAAAGGGCGACACCATAGAAGTAATCAAATGGGCCTACACCACGTTTTCGGATGATTTGATTTATTCGTGTAGCTTTGGAGCCGAGGCCATGGTGCTGCTCGATATGATCAGCGATGTGAAAAAGGATGCCAAGGTCACCTTTTTGGATACCAATCTCCACTTTTCCGAGACATACAGCTTGATTGACCAGGTGAGAGCGAGGTATCCTGCGCTTCGTATAACAGTCAAGCAGCCTGACATCACGCTGGCACAGCAGGCAGACCTCCATGGCGAAGAATTGTGGAGCAGGCAGCCGGATATGTGCTGTCATATCCGCAAGGTACTGCCAATGGAAAGTGCGCTGACTGGAGCGGTTGCATGGATGTCAGGGCTACGCAGAGAGCAATCTGCTACGAGAGCGAATGTCGCGTTTATCAATCGCGATGAAAAATTCCAGTCGTTAAAAATTTGCCCGCTCATTCATTGGAAGTCGGAAGAAGTGTGGCAGTACATCCGAGCATTTGAGTTGCCGTACAACCCCCTTCACGACCAGAGCTATCCGAGCATCGGCTGTGCTCCTTGTACGCGTCCTGTAAAAGAGGGCGAGGATTCAAGAGCAGGGCGCTGGGCGCAAGCAGGGAAAACGGAATGTGGTCTTCATCTCGCAAGGTAAGGAGAAAGAGAAGAACAAATCAAGGATAGGAGGGGCTTTTGTATGAGTGAGAAACCTCACGGGGGAGAGCTGGTAAACCGTTTTGATCCACAGGCAGACCTGTCGGTGACTACGCATGAGGTGGAGATAGATGCATTTGCACTCGCAGATCTGGAGTTAATCGGGATTGGAGGCTACAGTCCGCTTGAAGGGTTTTTGAATCGGGCGGATTATATTTCTGTCGTTGAGCAGATGCGGCTGGCAGATGGTACCGTTTGGAGCATTCCAATTACACTTCCGGTCTCGACCACTGTCGCAGGAGCGTTGCAGATCGGAGACAAGGTGCGTTTGAGTCATCAGGGGTCGGTCTACGGTATTCTTGCAATTACCGATATTTATTCACCTGACAAGGAGCGAGAAGCTCGTCTCGTCTATGGCACCGATGATACGAATCATCCCGGGGTGAAAAAGCTGCTGGAGCGTCCCGCCGTTTATTTGGCTGGCCCAATTACGTTGGTAAAGCGCACCGAAAAAGGGCGTTTTGCCAGCTATCACTTCGATCCGGCACAAACGAGAGAAAGATTTGCCGAGAAGGGCTGGAAAACGATTGTCGGCTTTCAGACACGCAACCCAGTCCACCGCGCGCATGAATACATCCAAAAGTCAGCTCTCGAGATCGTCGACGGTCTGTTTTTAAATCCTCTTGTGGGCGAAACGAAGGCAGATGACATTCCTGCTGATGTGCGGATGAACAGCTATCAGGTATTGCTGGAAAAATACTATCCGGCTACACGGGTAGAGTTGGCTGTGTTCCCGGCTGCCATGCGCTATGCAGGACCGCGTGAAGCGATTTTTCATGCATTGGTGAGGAAGAATTATGGCTGCACTCATTTTATTGTAGGCCGGGACCACGCTGGCGTTGGCAACTATTACGGGACGTACGATGCCCAGCATATTTTCCGCCAGTTCCAGCCAGAGGAGCTAGGAATTACACCATTATTTTTCGAGAACAGCTTTTATTGCAAGACCTGCGGAAACATGGCATCTACCAAAACGTGCCCGCATGATAGCGAGCATCATATCGCGCTGTCTGGGACCAAGGTGAGGGAAATGCTGTCGCGTGGTGAGGCTCCGCCACCTGAATTTAGCCGTCCTGAGGTTGCACGGGTATTGATCGAAGGGCTGCGCCCGGTGTCCGTCTAATCCGCTGAAAAAATCGGTTGTGCGAGAGGGGAGAGACGATGAGTAGAGAGGGTACCGCGAATATCGTATGGCATCCGACGACGGTAACGAAACAAGACCGACAGAAGCGTGCGGGCCACAAAAGCTGTGTCTTATGGTTTACGGGGCTGTCTGGTGCTGGCAAATCAACGTTGGCGAATGCAGTCGAGCATGAGCTTCATCAAAGAGGGGTAGCCAGTTACGTGCTGGATGGTGACAATATACGTCACGGCTTAAACCGGGGATTGGGGTTTGGGGCAGAGGATAGACGGGAAAATATTCGCCGAATTGGCGAGGTCGCGAAGCTGTTCGTAGAGGCAGGCGTGATTACCTTGACGGCATTTATCTCTCCCTATCGGGAAGACCGGGAGCTTGCGCGTAATCTGGTAGAAGCTGGGGAATTCATCGAGGTATATGTAAAATGTTCATTGGATGAGTGTGAGCGCCGGGATGTGAAGGGACTGTATCAAAAAGCGAGAAGTGGGGAGATTGGTCAGTTTACGGGGATATCAGCACCGTATGAAGAGCCTGTTCAAGCGGAGTTAGTCATTGAGAGCGACAAGCAGACCATTGAAGAAGCTGTCCAGATTGTCCTTACATACCTGGAAAAGCACAAGATTCTCTAGTTTTATGGATAGATAAAAAAGCACGACGCGAGAGGCGCCGTGCTTTCTTCGTGAGGAAAAATATTACTTCGTAGTGGTCGCTGCTTCTTCAACTTCCAGATCCTCAGACAATTCTTCCATCCATTTTTGTTGATCAACCATGTTTTCAGCGATTGGACGAACAAAGCCTTTGTCGCTAAAGCTGTTGATTGCTTTTTCATCTTTCACCAGCTGTTCTACAGTCAGACCAGCATCTTTTGCTGGCGCACTGAACTTGGTTGCTTTTCCGAAGTTGTATGCATATTGATCAGCAGCCAGACCGATTGTTACAGCTTGCTTCATTTCAGGAGCTTGGAAAGTTACGCTCAAATCGCTTGTTTGTTTCACAGGCATTTTGTTGCTGTCGATGTAGAAGTCGAGGTTCCAAGCGAGCTTGTGGAAGCCTTCTTTTTTCATTTCTTCTACGATTTTTTCAGGTGTGTATGCTTTACCTGTTTCATCCAACCATTTTTTCGCTTCAGCCATGCCTTCGTTTACCATCGCTTCCGCATTTGCGCGCTTCTCAGCTTCTGTGGTTTTCTTGCCCAGTTCCGGATACAGATCTTCTGTCATGGAAGTGGTCAGGACCATCATATCGATCGCGAAATCTTTTACTTCTTTGCTAGCTACTGCATCGTTAGCTGTGAAGAAGAACATTTTTACCAATTCTTTTGCGTCGATTTTTACAGTTACATGAGTTGCTTCTACTTTTTCACCGTTCGGCAATGTTACGGATTGTTTGCCATGGTTTTTCGCGTCAGCCAATGTATAGCCATATTTACTTACATACTTTTTCACAAAGTTGAAAGTAAGGTCGTTCATTTTGTCTTGGTATTCTTTCAGCTTCGCAGCGTTAGCAGCATCGGAGCCGCCAAGCTCAGCCATGAAAGGATTGGAAGAGTTCGAATCGATTACCAAGTACTTGCTGTCCAGTGGAGACTTCACGTAGACTTTATCCTCGTCAACGATGGTTTCAACGGATGCTTTTTTGTCACCTGTCCAGAGCTTGTTGTCGCGCAGGAGCTTGTCGTCTTTTACTTCCACTTCAAACTTCACAGTGTCCAGATCCAGCTGGGAGCCTTTTACTGTTACGCCTGCTTTCAAAGCGGACAACAATGCTTGCCCTTCTTTGTCAACCGGTTCTCCGAATGCTTCAGGCAATTTCTCAACGTCGCCTGTCAGCTTCAAAGTGCCTTCAAAATCATAGTTAGGCTTGTCAATTGTCGCTACGATAGAATCACGCACCAGGGATGCCTCGCCTGCACAACCGGTCAGCAGTACGGTACCTGCTACCAGAAGGGCGCTACCTTTTTTCCACATGATGTGTTCCTCCCCTATGTATATTATTTTTTATTCCCCCTTTGTTCTACGCACAAATAGAGAAAAGGTTTCGCAAAAACGGAAAAAAATCACAATCCGGCTAATTCTGCCTCATTTTCGTGGTAAAATGAAGGGGAGAAGATGGTTAGTGAAGAAAGGGCGTTGCAACATGTGGTCGTGGCTTCAAAAGCTGATGAACTTTTTTCAGGGAGAAAGAGAAGAAGAAATAGAGGAAGAAGGCCGTCCAGCAGGTACCGGTAACCCAACAGGTAATCCCGTTCCCCGTCAGCCTCAGCCTCAGGCGAGAACAAAAAACATATACCCAAAAGAGCGGGTAGACAATCGAGATACAGAAGACAATGTGCGTCAAAGAAGAGAGCGTCAATTTCGTTTTCCGGTTGTCCCGGATGACTATTTGGAGAGGAAGCGCAATCAAAGCGTAAATTCTTCCGAATCGAATGAACGCAGTCGCCAACAGGCACCTCGTGAGCGATTCGAGCCGAAGCGTGAAACGATGCGGCCAGCCAATGATCGCGTGCCAGAAACAAAGACAGAGCCCGTTTTCGAGAAAAAGAAACCTGAGCTTGTCAAAAACAACAGCGAGATACCGCAGCGTCCCGTCCGTACGCCGCAAAAAGAAGTGGAAAAAGTGACGAGAACCGTTTTTTCTACAGAAGAAAAGCGTGCCTATCAGCCTTCTGAAATCGTTTCGCCTGTTTACGGGAAGATTACTCCGGCGACGCGCGAGGCGGAACATCGCATCCATACGACTGCGGGAATCATTTACCCGCGCTTGGAACAAGAAGAGCATTTGCAGCAGATGAAGCAGTGGGAACAAGAGATAAGCGAGCGGTATTTTCCAGAGGAGCAAGAGTCTGCATCTACTGAGCAAAATGAACCGCAGCATGCTTTTGTTACGAATGATTCTGTACATAACGAAGGTGAAAATGCTGTTGCAAAGACTGCTGTGGCAGATGCTCTTGATTCAGAACAAGAAGTTGCTGCTTCCGTACAATTGGAAGAGACGGTAGTAGAAGAAATAAAAGCGACGGCGCTGCAAGATTCTGATTCTGACGCATTCGAGCCAAAAGTCGAAGAGACGGTGGCTGATGTGCATGAGGAAGAAGTGGTATCGGAGTCTATTGGGCAACCAGAACCTACAGTCTCCTCTCAAACGATGGAAGAGCGGCAAGCACATGAAGAAGCCGAGCATAGACTGATTACTACACTCAGTGCGGTTGTGCAGGTGGAAAGCGAGCATGATGGCGTTAACGTGCAGGCTCCTTCTGTTGGTGAGGAGAATCAAGCAGTCAATACGGCCCTAGAGAGCGATGGCGTCGAAGAGCCTGCCTATGCACCTGCTATCAGTCGTTTGCTAGAGAGAGCAGAGGTAGATACACTGGAGCTCAGTTCAGCAGGAGTGGGTTCGGTCTCCGAAGATACGTCAGAGCAAACAGAACCAACAGAACCAACTGAGCCTGAATCCATTGTTCAACCAATTGTGGAGTCCGTTGTGGAACCGGTTGTAGTACCAGTTGCAACCTCTGTTGCAGAAACCGTTCCAGCCCCAGTCCCTGCTTCATCCACAGCACAGCCCGTGAACATGTCCCAGGCATCCAGGGCGGTGCAGCCTGCGTCAGCTCCGGTAAAAGACTCGTCCAATGAAGCTGACCAAGGAGCAGAGTCCACACAGCCGCCATACGCCTTGCCGGATTTGGGACTGCTGAATCCGAGCCCGCCGGTCAGCGATGATGACGATGAGCATACCCAAATTCAAAAGCTGTTATTGGAAGAGACGCTCGCGAATTTCAATGTCAGCGCTCAGGTCGTAGGGATTGTCAAAGGCCCATCCGTGACACGCTTTGAGTTGCAACCGGCTCCCGGGGTAAAAGTGAACAAGATTACGGGATTGATTGACGATATTAAGCTGAATTTGGCTGCCAAAGATATTCGCATCGAGGCACCGATTCCAGGACGCAATGCCATTGGGATCGAAGTCCCGAATATGTCCAGCCAACCTGTATTAATCGAGAAGATCATCAGTTCAGACAAGTTTCAGGAGCATTCATCTCCGCTGGCGGTCGCACTCGGTATGGACATCGGCGGAGAGCCGATTATTGCGGATATTAAAAAGATGCCGCACGGTTTGATTGCCGGCTCGACAGGCTCGGGTAAAAGTGTGTGCATCAACTCGATCATCGTCAGTCTGCTGTACAAAGCGACTCCTGAGCAGGTGCGATTGCTCTTGATCGATCCGAAAATGGTGGAGCTCGCGCCTTACAATCACTTGCCTCATCTGGTTACGCCTGTCGTGACAGAGGCCAAGCAGGCAACGGCATCTCTCAAGTGGGCCGTGGAAGAAATGGAGAAGCGCTATGCTCTTTTCGTAGATGCGGGTGTTCGCGATATTGATCGCTACAATCAGACGACAGATGATCAGCTGCCTTATATCGTGATCATCATCGATGAGCTGGCTGACCTGATGATGGTCTCGCCGCAGGATGTCGAGGATTGCATTATCCGGATCGCTCAGAAAGCACGTGCTTGCGGTATTCATTTGCTTTTGGCGACACAGCGCCCATCTGTGGATGTCATTACCGGAAACATCAAGGCAAATGTACCGACGCGTCTTGCTTTTGCCGTATTCTCCCAAGTTGACTCGCGTACGATTCTCGATCAATCTGGGGCAGAACGACTGTTGGGTAGAGGGGACATGCTGTTCCTTGAGAGCGGCACGACTCCGGTTCGTCTGCAAGGGAACTTCGTCTCGGATGACGAGATCGAGCGAATCACGCACATGATCAAAAAGCAAAGAAAGCCTGCGTATATTTTCAGCAAAGAGGATTTGGAGCAGCAGGTTGCATCGTTTGACAGTGGAGACGATCCGTTGTATCAGGAAGCGCTCGTGTTCGTGGCCGAGCAGGGTCAAGCTTCTGCATCTGGATTGCAACGTCGTTTCCGCGTCGGATATAACCGTGCTGCCCGTCTCATCGAAATGATGGAGGCAGATGGATACGTCGCAGGCCAAAGCGGCGGTAAGGCTCGCGCTGTCCTTATTTCCAAGGAGGACGCACAAGCCGTAGTGGAGGGATCGACACTCCTGTAGAAAACGAGGGTCTTGCATGGAGCAAGGCCCTTTCTAAACGGACGAGTTGCCTAAATATTCAGTAAGGTAGTATGCTATAAAATAGATGTGAGATGGAAAGGATCGATGACGATGAATCCGCTGGCGAAAAAGTATCAGGAAATTGACGACAAACTTGTCTTGTTCAATGAAGAGTATTATTTGAGCGTGGAAAAAATCGACATTGCCGCAATGACGCTGGAAAAAAGAGAATGGCTCTTTAACCAGCTGTACGATTTCGACAGTCCGGACATGGAACTGGAGATCGATGTCTCCGAGGAAGAAAAGGGCGTTTGGTACCTGCAATTGCTCGTACCGCATGTATTGACACTGCCTGAGGCTGCCAAAAGACGCATCGAAAATGGAACCAATCAACTCACCCGGCATTTGAGTGAACGGGCAGATGAGCTAGTGAGAACGCAATTGCTTGGAGAAGAAATTTTTACCTACGTGAAACGGTACAATCCGGATTTAGAGCGTATTGCCTAATAATAAACATCCATCTATCCCACGACGAGGGGCAGATGGATGTTTTTCATTCCCCTTAGCTTTTGGCTGTTTTGGTCACAAGCCAAGTGCAGGCAGTCTTATTTGTCGTAGTTGCAATCCATTCGCATGGTTGATTGTTTACAGGAGTGATCAAGCGCAGAGTATCGCCTTTGAGACCACCGTATTTGACGGAGGCGCTGGGGGCTGTTGCGACATACACCACACGTTCGTTGATGGAAACAGTTGGGATATAGGAAGAGTTTTCGGATTTGTAGCCGCTAGTGAGGGAGACAGGAACAGGGAGGTTTTTCATGGAGAGGGTTATTTTATCCGAAGTCTTGTGATAAAACATTTTTCCGGTAACCTGGCTGAAGTCGCCACCATCCACGGTGACTACCAATGGGTACGTTCCAGTGCCGTAGAGCATGATCGCGTGGTCAGATCCGGAATAACGGTTGTTTATGAGATAGACGTTTCCGCAGCGGTTCAATGAAATGTTTTGGGTCAGTCGAGGGTCAAACGAACAACTTCTCACGGTAACATGCCGCTCGGCGAGCACATCCCATGGCTCCAAGCTCAAGGCGTAGCCGCCGATGGAAGCCGCTGTATCATTGGCCTCGAAGCTACAGCCATCAAATACAAGTCCTACATCCGAATAATCCACGGTTAGACCAGTACCTACCGTCTTTGTACTTCCTTGCGCGGTTGTATGCAGTACCCAGCGACAGTTGCTGAAAGTCATGTTTTTCATAAAGTTCACCCGATTTTTCTGATCAGGTGCCGTATAAAAAACCGAGGAGCTGATACAGCCTGTCATGCCAGTAAGACTGAAGCTGGCGAGCGAAACCAGATTACTACCTTGCACGACCATCGGGGAGGACAAATCTCCTTCCAAGTCGAGCTGTTGACGGCAAGAGATATTGCTCAGGTTTACGAACATGGGTGTGGCTCCGTCGTACCCTTGATTGAGCTCGACTTCAAAACGATCACAAGCTACATTCGTTGCATTCAGCCGCTCCAGGCCACCCGTCACGGTAATGTCTGAGCGTGTACGCTTGCGGTTGTCGCTATAAAAATCGGTAATTTGCACCGTGCGGACATAGCAGTTCGTTTCCCCGGCAAAGTAAAAATGGTCGGCGACTCCATCCGTACACCATACTTGTTGTAGCGCTACGTAATTGATATAGCTACTAGGACCTCCACCACGAATGTAGAAATCAGCGCTATGTTCGTAATCGTAAGGATCGGGTGGCAGCGGATTTGCTCTTGCATTGGAATCAATCTTCAGGTTGGAGACCACAAAAGAATCAGCATCACCACCCGAGGACGTAATCGAGAAAAGCCAGCGCCAATCTGCGCCAGATGAATTGGCTTTCCTTTTTAACACGGAAAACGGACCGATTCCCTGCATCACTAGGCTTTTTCCTGCTCCTAGGATGACCTCCAGTCTGTTTGGCTCAATGATATAGGTGCCAGCAGGAAAAAATAATGGAATTTGCAGGTTCAGAGCAGCAGTCAATGCAGCCTGGATTGCTTGGGTATCGTCGGTCACTCCATCCCCCTTTGCTCCGTGTGTTTTTACATCAATCCACATAAAAGCATTCTCCTCCAGTAATTGGTAGACAAGATTGTCTTCATTTCATTTCATTCAACCATTTCTCAAATGTTGACAACCATTTAGTAAAAAGGGCATGGACTACATAAAAATGTGTTCCATAAACTTTGGGCAGCCACTGGCATATTTGTCCTAGAACCTCCGTATGAATAAGCAAAGAGGTGGATAGTATGTCGATTTTGGTGACTGGTGCAGCTGGATTTATCGGTTTTCATGTAGCACGACGGCTTTTGGAACAAGGACAGACGGTCTGGGGGGTAGATAATTGCAATGAGTATTACGACCCGGTCTTGAAGAGCAACCGACTGGAAATCCTCCAAGCGTATCCATCCTTTCGTTTTGTCAAAGCGGATATTGCAGATCAGAGCAAAATGGACGAGTTGTTCCGAGAGATGGAGCCGGAAATTGTCATTCACTTGGCCGCTCAAGCGGGCGTCAGGTACAGTCTGGAAAATCCTCACGCCTATACGACTTCCAATATCACCGGGTTTCTGCACATTTTGGAAGGATGCCGTCGGTCGAGGGTCAAGCAGTTGCTCTACGCATCTTCAAGCTCCGTCTACGGAGGGAACACAAAGCTACCATTTGCGGAGTACGATCCCGTAGATGAGCCGGTCAGCTTGTACGCAGCAACGAAAAAAGCCAATGAACTGATGGCCTATACCTATAGTCATTTATACGGCTTGCCTGCGACGGGACTTCGCTTCTTTACGGTATATGGGCCTTGGGGCCGACCCGATATGGCGCTTTATACGTTTACCAAGGCGATTTTGTCGGGAGAGCCTGTCCGCATTTTCAATTACGGCAACATGACGAGGGACTTTACGTATGTGGACGATATCGTCGAAGGGATGCTGCGACTGATGAATCGAATCCCGCAAAGGGAGGGGGATAAGGCGCCGCATGAGGTGTTCAACATCGGGAATCACCAGCCGATCGATTTACTTTCGTTTCTCTCAATCTTGGAAGAGAAGCTGGGGAAAAAGGCTGTTCGCGACTATTTGCCCATCCAGCCGGGGGATGTTCCTGCTACCTATGCGTCAGTAGAAGCTCTGTATGAGGCGACAGGCTTTCGCCCAAAAACACCAGTCGACGTGGGGATATCTCGATTTGTAGACTGGTACGTCAGCTATTATGGTGTCGCTCATGCGTAAAAAAGTGGGAGTCGTAGGTCTTGGATATGTAGGACTGCCTGTCGCGATTGCTTTTGGCCAAGTGCTTCCAGTGGTTGGTTTTGACATAGACGAAAGACGCATAGGCAGTCTGGAGAGTGGAATGGACGAAACGGGAGAGATGTCGACAGATGAGCTGAAGCGAGCCAACATCATGTATACAGATGACCCTGCAAGTCTCGCAGCGTGCGATTTTATCATCATAACGGTGCCCACTCCTGTCGATTCTGCGAAACGGCCCGATATGCGGGCACTCATTCTCGCGTCTGAAAGCGTTGGGCAACACCTGAGTTCAGGGACTATCGTCGTCTATGAATCGACAGTATACCCAGGGGCAACAGAAGAGATTTGTATTCCTGTATTGGAACAAGCGTCTGGAAAGCTGGCGGGGATTGATTTTTATGTCGGCTACTCACCTGAACGAATCAATCCGGGGGATCGGGAGCGGAGATTGTCCCAGATCGTCAAGGTCGTTTCTGGGCAAGATCGCCAGACGTGTGAAACGATTGCCGAGATGTATGGGCTGATTGTAGAGGCAGGTATTCACAAAGCGCCCTCGATTCAGGTGGCTGAGGCAGCCAAGGTGATTGAGAACACGCAACGCGACATCAATATCGCCTTGATCAATGAGCTCTCGATTATTTTTGACCGTTTGGGCATCTCAACGGCAGATGTGCTCGAAGCCGCTCGAACAAAATGGAATTTCCTTCCGTTCTCTCCGGGACTCGTCGGTGGTCATTGTATTGGCGTCGATCCGTACTATTTGACATACAAGGCGGAGAGTGTCGGTTATCATCCGCAGGTCATACTCGCTGGACGACGGATCAATGACGGGATGGGCAAGTTCGTCGCGACCTCACTCGTGAAACAAATGATCTGGCAAAATATTGCGATTCAAGGCTCGCGGATCACGATTATGGGCATCACCTTTAAAGAAAACGTGTCGGACATTCGCAATAGTCGGGTCATCGACATTGTCCAGGAACTGAAGGAGTTCGGAGTAGAGGTCCAAGTGACAGATGAATTGGCTTGTCCAGAGCGGACGAGAGAGGAATACGGCATTCAATTGCGAGAGTGGGAAGACCTGCAGCCTGCCCACGGAATCGTATTGGCCGTACCTCATGAGCGATATCTGCACCTGGGATGGGAGGAGCTTGCCGGACTCTTGCATCAGGGGCAAGGTGTCATCGCAGACGTGAAAAGCGTGCTCAATCGCGAAACATGCCCGGCAGAAATTAGCCTGTGGCGTTTATGATGACCATTATTTGAATAACACCTGGAGCGGATGAATATGAGCTACCGGAAGAGAAGATTCTGGTTAAGCTTATCGGACGCAGGAATTATCAGCTTGGCTGTTTGGTTGGCCTGCCTGGTTCGATTTGATTTTTCTTTCACGGAGATAAGCGAATATCAACCTATGTATTTGATGATTGGCCACGTACTGTTCGTCGTGACAGGCATGCACTTTGCTCAACTCTATCGACCTGTTTTCCGCTATGTCAGTGTTCGCGAGCTGGTCTCGATCATTTTTGCCACGAGCTTTTCCGTTTTGGCGCTCTACCTGGTACTCAAAATGACGTACCTGCTTGGTTGGTCTATCCGATTTCCCACCTCACTCTTTCTGATGACGCTAGCCTTTGTTTTGCTCGGCATCACAGGCTCCCGGTTTGTCTGGAAGTGGTGGAATGAAGAGCGGGAGAAAAGAACGCAGGAGCGCAGGCGCACATTAATTATCGGGGCAGGCAACGCAGGTGTGCTCGTAGCCAGAGAGATGAAAGCCTCGCCTTTGTCGGAGCTGCGTCCAGTGGCCTTTATCGATGATGAGCCCAGCAAACAAAATCTGCGCGTGTATGGCCTGCCCGTTGTAGGGAATCGGGCTGATATCGCCCGTGTCGTGCAACGACTTTCCATTTCAGACATCGTGATTGCCATGCCATCCGCTTCCCGACAGACAATTAAGGAGATTTTCGACATTTGCAAAACGACGAGAGCAAGCGTCAAAATTTTGCCGCACGTAGCAGACATCATTAGTGGAAAAATCACGATGAACATGATTCGGGATGTAGCGTTGGAGGATTTATTGGGAAGGGAGCCTGTTCAAGTCAATCTGGAGGAGATTACGGGATACTTGCGACAGCAAGTCGTACTTGTGACAGGAGCAGGCGGCTCTATTGGGTCGGAACTTTGCAGACAGATAGCTAGATTTGGACCAAGGAAACTTCTTCTCTTGGGGAATGAAGAGAACGGGATTTTTGAAATGAGCCTGGAGCTCTCGCGTTTGTTTCCTGAGCAGGAGACGGTCAGCTTGATTGCAGATATTCGTGACAGACAAAGAATTGCTTCGATTATGCATGAGTATCGTCCCGCCGTTGTTTTTCATGCGGCAGCCCACAAGCATGTGCCATTAATGGAGAACAACCCGTGTGAGGCATTAAAAAATAACATTCTGGGCACGAAAAACGTTGCGGAATGCGCGCTGGAAACCAGCGTCTCTCATTTCATCCTGATCTCGACGGACAAAGCGGTGAATCCAACCAGTGTGATGGGTGCCACGAAAAGGATCGCTGAGCTTCTGATCCAGGGTTATAACCATTTCGGACTTACCCGGTTTGCGGCTGTTCGTTTTGGGAATGTCCTGGGGAGCAGGGGGAGTGTCGTTCCCGTTTTTCTCAATCAAATCCGGGCAGGTGGACCGATTACCATTACACATCCAGATATGGAGCGGTTTTTCATGACCATTCCTGAGGCTGCCCAGCTCGTCATCCAGGCGGGAGCACTCGCTCAGGGAGGGGAAATATTCATTCTCGATATGGGGAAACCGGTCAAAATTGTCGATATGGCCCTCGACCTGATTCGCTTGGCAGGTTTGGAGCCCGGGAAGGATATTCCGATCGTATTCACGGGAATTCGTTCGGGTGAGAAGCTGTACGAAGAAATTTTGACGGCGGAAGAAGGCTTGTCGTCTACTTGCCATAATCGCATCTTCATAGGCAAGCCGCTCGATTTTTCCTGGAATGAGCTCTTGGCAGGGATCGCCCGGTTGGAGCAAATTGCAGACAAGGGAGCGACGATGGAGGACAAACAATCCATTATCGAGATTTTGCAAGGGATCGTTCCAGGCTATCAATCCACTTCTTACGTGAAGGAAGAGTCTACGCCAGTCCCTTATCCAGTGGCAATCGGATGAGCGTCAGCAAATGGAAGGAAAAGATCGCCACGATCAAGTGGAAGCGGCTGCTAGCATGGGGAGGATTGATTTGTCTCATCAGCTTGAGTGGGTATGGTGTGTACGTCTATCTGTCGTTAAAAGAAACGGCCAGCAAAATGTACCTCCCTATCCGCACGCAGAAATCTGTGGAGATACCTGTAGCGACTGAACCAGCATCTGTGAGACAAACACCGGCTTTAAATTCCCAAGGTGCAACAACACCACTTGCGGCTGAAGTGGAGAACTCCGCTATCTTGCCCAAAGAACCGATCACCTTGCTGCTTCTAGGCGTTGATGAGAGAGAGAATGACAAGGGACGCTCAGATGTCATCCTCGTACTCTCCGTCAACCCGAAAACGAAATCTGCGCTGCTCATCAGCATACCGCGTGATACGCGAACCGCTATCGCTCACAAAGGTACTCAGGATAAGATCAATCATGCCTATGCATTCGGCGGCGTACAGCAGGCAGTAGACACCGTCGAGCAGTTTCTCCAATTTCCCATTGATTACGTGGTGACCGCAAATATGGAAGGATTCGCAGGTGTGATCGATGCGCTGGGCGGAGTGGAAGTCAACAACAAGCTTGCCTTTACTTATGCCGATTACACCTTTCCGGTAGGTCCCATCCAGTTAGACGGGAAGCAAGCCTTGGTCTACGCTCGCATGCGCTACGAAGATCCGAGAGGCGACCTCGGGCGCAACGAAAGACAGCAGGAAATCATCAAGGCATTGCTGGATAAAGGGGTAACTCTTGCATCGCCTACCCGATTGAATGATGTCCTTACGACGATGGGGAAATACGTGAAAACGAACATGACCTTTGATGTGATGAAACAGCTTGCCCTAAGCTACAGCACGGCAGTTACCTCCGTCGAGACGATTCGTTTGGAAGGAAAGGGTCAAATGATCAATGGAATCTACTACTATATCGTCAGCCCGCAAGAGCGTGAGAGATTGACCGAGAGTCTTTCAACTTTTCAAAAACAAATCGAACCTCCCGTACAACTGCCGAAAGAAGGAAGTGACAGCATGGCGGGGCAAAGGGGGAAGCAGGATGAATGAGGAGCTTAATCTTCGTGAAATACTCTTGATGTTGTTGAAGCGATGGAAGCTGATCCTTTTGATTACTTCTTTGTGCACCATCGGAACAGCGCTCGTGAGCTTCTATTTGCTGACACCGATTTATCAGGCTAAGACGGAAATATTAGTGAATCGCTCGCTGGATTCAACCGTAGAGAGCATGCTATCTGTCGCAGAAATTGATTCCAATCTGAAATTGATTGAGACCTACCGCGTCATTATTGAAAGTCCACGGGTGATGGAACGCGTGCTCGAAGTGATCGGGGCCGGCGCTACGATGGAGGATCTGCTTCTTCAAACGAAAGTGGAGCCAGTCAAGGACTCGCAGGTCATTTCCATTACGGTAGAAGACCCGGATCAGGGCAGAGCTGTGCTCATCGCCAATACCATCGCGAAGACCTTTCAGGAAGAAGTCGTCAAAATGCTTAGCATGAACAACGTGCATATTTTGGCGGAAGCCCGAAACAATCCGGCGGCCATTCCCGTGAGCCCAAAACCGATCCTCAATTCGGTGATCGCTTTTGTCCTCGGGTTGGCAACATCTATGGTCGTCGTCTTCTTGCTTGTGCAGATGGATACTCGACTTCAATCGGAAAAAGAAGTGGAGGAGTTTTTAGGTTTACCTGTACTGGCAACGATTGCGGTGATTGACAAAAAAACACGGAAGGCATTTCGCCAGCCCAAGGTGGAGGAAGTGAGGAATGAGTATGAGAAGGCAGAAGCCTGATGATCGTTATCAAAAGCTGATCGCCCATTGGGAGCCGCTGTCTCCGCTGGTAGAGGGCTACCGTACTCTTCGCTTGAACATTCAGTTTTCCATGGGCGACAAGCTGATGCAAACGATTTTAGTCACCAGTCCAGGGGCTTCTGAGGGAAAAACGATCACCGCTGCCAACCTGTCCTTGATGATGGCAAAGGATCACAAGAAAACGGTGCTGCTTGATTTTGACTTGCGCAATCCCCGGGTGCATTTCACCTTTGATATGCCGAATCTGTACGGGATCAGTTCTTACTTTTCGGATATGTGCCAGATTCCCGATATCATCCAACCGTCTGGGGTATCAGAGTTGTCGATCATTACAGCAGGGCCGATCCCGCATAATCCAGCGGAAATGCTCGGGACGCCACGGCTCTTGGAATTGATGGACTATCTGCGCCACAACTACGATTTTGTGATTGTCGACAGTCCGCCACTAATCGTAAGCGACGCAATGGTGCTGGCGAGGGAAATGGACGGCTGTGTCATGGTTGTGGATGCAAGCAAGACGAAGCGGGATTCTGCTGTCAAGGCGGTAGAGCAGTTAAAAGCAGCAGGCGCCAACTTGCTTGGTGTTGTTCTCAACAACAAAAAGGTAGGAAAGAGAGAAGGCTACTACGGATACGGGTACAACGCATAGCAGAAAGCGGGGCGTTTGTAGGCATGCATGCCCTCAAAATAGCTTGGCAACGACAATGGAGCCGTCTCAATAAAGATCGCGACGTTCACGAAGTGATTCGCGGCTCGGCCTTCACGTTTTTGTTTCGGCTCCTTGGCTTCGTACTACTCTATCTCTTGCAGTTCTACATTGCCAGAGAGTATGGAGCCGAGAGCCTGGGCATCTATTCGCTGACGATCACCCTGATGAATATCGGAATGGTGCTGGCCGTTTTGGGGACGGATACAGCCATCATCCGCTTTCTCTCGGAGTTTCGCGCGAAAGGCTCACTTTATCAGATTTCCGAAGTCTTCAACAAAGTAGTGCTGTGGGCTACGCTGATTTCGATTGTGCTTGGGGTACTTTTGCATCTGTTCTCAGAGCAGGTGTCCGCCTACGTGTTTGCAGGGGAACTGCCAGCAGAGGCACTAAGAGTCGTTGCGTGGATGCTTCCGTTTGTGTCGCTCGCCAGGCTGTATGCATCTGCATTTCGGGCACTGCATCGGGTTGTCATCTCGATCACTGTCGATATCGTCGGTATGCGTTTTCTGCACTTGGCGTTTCTCTTCATCGCCATTCCTTTTTTCGAACCCAGTACGATGCTCTTGATTCAACTGCTCGCAGCTGCTGTTATCTTGAATGCGGTTTATGGGATGGGGCAGTGGTATGCGACGAGCCGAGGATTTCGTAGCGGTGTACAGCCGACTTCGGGAGAGCCTGGTGTTGGGTTGAGGGAAATTATTGCAGTCGCACTCCCGATGTATCTCAGTGCGTCGATGGAATTGATTATGACGTGGACAGATATGATCATGCTGGGGATTTTTACGGACGCCAAAACCGTCGGAGTATACAGTGTGGTCATTCGTCTGGCAATGGTGACGGGCTTTGCGTTGATTTCCATCAATACGATCCTCTCTCCGAAGTTTTCTGAGCTGTACGCACGTAATGATATGGACGGCTTGAAAAAGATGATTGCGTTTGCCAATCGGCTCATTTTCTTCACCTCTGCTCCTCTCAATCTGCTAGTGGCGCTATTCGCCGTTCCGTTGCTCACTTTTTTTGGCGAAGAGTTTGCCAGTGAGAGCCTCGTCCTAGTGATTTTGTGCATGGGGCAGTTTGTCAATTTTTGCACAGGGAGTGTTATCCCCTTATTGACGATGACCGGGCATCAGAAAACGGCCCGCAATATTCTTGTCTGTTCAGCTGCACTAAACATAATCGGAAACGCTTGCCTCATTCCGCTGTATGGAATTATCGGGGCCGCCATTGCTACATCAATCAGCCTGATCTGTCGAGATCTTTGTGCTTCGTATTGGGCATCCAAATATTTTGGATTTCGCACGTGGTATATCCCGTTTTTGTCCGAAAAATATTCCGTCTCGCTCCAGGAGACGAGGTCATGAAGAAGGTGGCTTACCGTGAAGGATGAGCTGTATCCGTCTATGTTTTGGGATAGTGAAGAGACACGCCATTGCCGTCTGCAGGTGCAGAAGCCGTGGAGTAGGGAGGAATTTTGGTCGTACTACTTCACTCGTCGCATCTCCATCTACGTGAGCTTATTGCTGACCCGAAAAACACGCATTTCCCCCAACGCGATTACAATGGGGGGGATTGTTGCCGGGCTCCTAAGCGCTGCAGCATTTATGTATGGAACGGCGGCATCCTTTCTGCTCGGCTGCTTCTTCTGTCAGGTGTGCTACTTGGCGGATTGCGTCGACGGGGAAGTGGCCCGCATGCGCAACCAGAAGAGCAAGGGAGGAGAATGGCTGGACATCGGGCTCAACTATGCACTCTACCTGGTGTCATTCGGTGTGATATACGGCATCATCAATCATCACGCGATGTTGGGGCCGTGGCTGCTCTATTTGATTTTGCTGACGATTTTTGCAGAGATTTTGGCGACGAATGGCTCCGATCTCGTCTTTAGTCAAGGGAAAATCTCTCACGAAACAGTCTCTATGAGAAAGCGCAGCAAATGGATCGATGCTTTTGTCTTCCTTTTTCTTACCCAAACGGGCTATCAGTTGGGCGTGCTCGTTACCGCGTTCCTGTGGGCAATCAGCGGTCAGATGCTATTTTTGCTCCTATGGACCTTCTACCACCTGTTCGTCGGACTGGCCAGATCGATGTACAAGCTGAAGCTGAACATCAAATACGTCATGCCATCTCTGAAAGAAGGAGGGGAGTCGGATGAAGGCACTGCTCATGGCAGCAGGTCTCGGGTCACGAATCAACGAGCAAATTGACGGTATTCCCAAGTGTACAGTGGACA
Organism: Brevibacillus sp. AF8; assembly: GCF_021270385.1. Classification (NCBI taxonomy): domain Bacteria; kingdom Bacillati; phylum Bacillota; class Bacilli; order Caryophanales; family Paenibacillaceae; genus Brevibacillus; species Brevibacillus sp. AF8. Next base: position 62,099 of record NZ_JAGQDN010000009.1, read on the forward strand.
TCGGAAACCAGGCGCTCATTGAAAATACGATAACAAAGCTAAGGCGCCACGGAATTGAAGAGATCGCGATGGTGGTGGGCTATCGAGCCAACGTGATTACCCAGTTGCTCGGAGATGAACCGATTCGTTTTTATCACAACCCTTTTTATGATCGGACGAATAGTATGGTGTCCCTCTGGTTCGCCCGCGAGTTTTTGCAAGGAAGTGACTGCTTGCTGTTGAACGCCGACGTTTTCTTTGAGTCGAAGGTACTGGAGGTAGTGTTGCAAGAGACCGCATGTCCTGTCATGTTTGCTGATCCAGTGCGTCGCTATGAGGGGGATTATAAATTTGGCTATGAAAACGGACGCTTGCTCCGCCATGGAAAGGAGCTCTCACTGGAAGAGACAACTGGCGAATACGTTGGAATTGCCAAGCTTCAAGAGAGCTTTCTGCCAATATTTTTGCGGCGATTACAAAGGTTGATTCAGGAGAAGCAGTATGATTTGTGGTGGGAAAATGTCCTCTATTCTTTTTTGGGGGAAAGGAATGTGTATGTCGCACAAATACCATCGGGATTGTTTTGGGCAGAGGTTGATACGTGGGAGGATTATCGGCGAATCCTGCAATTCACCAACCATCTGGCGCACAGGTAAATGATGATCAAGGAAAAGCTCTCACCGGACAAGATCCTTCTTTTTCTATATGTGGTACTTAAGCCCTTCTACTTCTTCCCAAGTGGCAATCCGCAAATCGCCGATTTTATTATGCTGATCTTGATCGCCTACAGCTTCTTGTTTCGCTTGGGGCGGGTCAACCGCAGACTCGGATTTTTTCTCTTCCTTACCCTTCTGTTTTTGTACGACATTATGATGGTGAACGGCATATGGGCGATTGCACTCGGCGGGGAAATGGATGTATTCAGCTCGACCAAGTGGTATTTGTACAACGGAGCCGTGATGCTTGCCCTGGTTATTTTGTTCAGGCGCAACCCGCAAGAGTACGTCAAATGGGTCTTCCTGGCTACGTCCACTTCCTTGCTCGTTCAGACATTCATTCTCGTGTCAGGACTGTCACCGGATAGTGACGAGTTCAGGCAGTCCTTGTTCTTCAACAATCCGAACCAGCTCGGCTATTTTGGGCTTCTGTGCATGGGGATATGCCTGCTGTGTGCCCGCTTCGTATCTGTGAAGACCATTCCTCTCTTTGTTGCGATCGGCACGGCGTTTAGCATCATTGCAGCGTCCCTGTCAAAAGCAGCGATCATTAGTGCCGTAGGGATGTACCTCGTTTTTTTGCTCCTCTCGATCAAAGAACGCACGGGCTTGTTTTGGATGAATCTGCTTTGCGTGCTCGTCTCGTCCTTCACTGTCTTCTTCATCTATTTGTACACCAACGAAAACGTGCTGAGCGATGCTTCTATTTACACACAAATCGAAGAACGAATGGTCACACTCGGCGAAGATTCGGATGACAATTGGGCAGCGCGGGGCTATGACCGGATTGCCAACCATCCGGAGTACATTTTGTTCGGAGCAGGGGAAGGGATGTACGAGCGATTTAACAGCAGCATTTCGTTGGAACTCCATTCTACCTTAGCCAATCTGTTCTTTTCCTACGGCGTAATGGGCACGGTGTTGTTCATTCTCGTGATTTATGGGGCGGTTCGTGGGCATCGATTGGTTGCTTGGTATCCGCTTGTCTTCCAAATTTTGTACGGGCTCACTCATAATGGAATTCGCGAAACGTTTTTCTGGATCATGCTCGCGCTGTATTTTGTGACAGCCGAAATCAATACGCGTCAGATCAAAAATGGCGGTGATCTGCTTGAAAAAAATCTTACAAGTATGCGCAATTGACCGCTCTGTAGAAAGCTTGCTGTTTCCCCTGATTGAAAAGCTGATGGGTGAAGGCTACGAGGTGCATACCGCGTGTTCGGATACAGGGCGCTTTGATGTGCTAACAGCAAAGGGATTGACGCTCAGAAGTATCCCTATTAAGCGAAAGATCGACCCGATTTCCAATCTGGTCACGATTGGGGCATTGTATCGGTTAATGAAAAGGGAGAAGTATGATGTCGTGCATGTTCATACACCGATCGCTGCTGTTCTCGGACGTGTGGCAGCAAGGCTGGCAGGAGTGCCTCATGTCATTTACACAGCACATGGCTACTTCTTTCATGAGGGCATGAGCAAAAGCACGTATCGGATGTATTACACGCTGGAAAAATGGTTTGCCCGGCATATGACTGACTATCTTTTGCTTCAAAGTCGGGAGGATTACGAGTTGAGCGTGCAGGATGGCTTCTCCTCTCAGGCGGAGCGGATTCTGCATATTGGCAACGGTGTTGATCTCACAGAACGCTTTCACCCGCGACACGTTACGAGAGAAAAGGTCCAGTCCATCAAGTCCTCACTGGGGCTGCGGGATGATCATGTGGTGATCACCTATGTAGGACGTATGGTCTCGGAGAAAGGAATTTTTGAGCTGTTGGAGGCCTTTCGCAAGCTGGCGGGCGAATTTCCACGTCTGCGCCTCTTGTTGGTGGGGGACGTGTCTTCCAGTGAACGCGATCAGCGGGGGCAAAACTTCGTGGAGCTTTGTCGACAGCATCCGCAAATCATTTTGGCTGGATTCCGCACAGACATCCCGGAGTTGATGGCCACCAGTGATATTTTTGTCCTTCCTTCTCATCGCGAAGGGCTGCCTCGATCCATCATTGAGGCAATGGCGATGGCAAAACCGATCGTCGCCACGAATATCCGTGGATGTCGGGAAGAAGTCAGGGACGGTGTTAACGGATTTTTAGTAGAACCAAAACAGATATGTCCCTTGTATGCAGCTTTAAAAAAGCTCGTAGTGGATTCGAGACTCAGAGAAGCATTCGGGCAGAACAGCCGCAGTATCGCGCTTGAGCACTTTGATGAGCGAACGGTCCTCGCGAAGCAGGCGGCGTTATTTGCCCAACTCACTGGTCAGCTGAGAGAAGAAAGAGAGCAGGAGAAAGGAGGCAGCGGAGAAGATTGGACAAGACGGGAGCATTCGTCATTTCCCTAGACTTTGAACTTTACTGGGGCGTCCGAGACAAGAGAACCATTCAGTCCTATGAGCAAAATTTGCTAGGCGTTCGTCAAGTGATCCCCGCACTTTTGGAGCTGTTTGCCAAGTATGAAATGCACGTCACCTGGGCGACTGTCGGTTTTTTGTTTTGCGAGTCGCGCAAGGAGCTGGCAAGTGTCGTCCCATGGCATCTCCCGGCGTATGCCGATGAAAAGCTGTCACCCTATCCCTATATGGACACAGATGCGATCGGAGAGCATGAGCAGGTCGACCCGTATCATTTTGCTCCTTCCTTAATCAAGCTGATATCCTCTTACCCGCATCAATTCATCGGAAGCCACACCCTTTCCCACTACTATTGTCTGGAGCCGGGACAGACTCCCGAAGCTTTTGCTGCTGACCTTGATTCTTTTCATCGAGTGACTCGCAAAAAAGGATACTCCCCTACCAGCATCGTTTTTCCGCGAAATCAGGTACAGCCTGCCTATTTATCTTTGTGCAAGAAAAAGGGGTTTCGTTCCTATCGCGGCAACGAGCAGTCTTGGATGTATCACACAAAAGGGGCTGCCGAAGAGACATTGTTCAAAAGAGCCATGCGACTGATGGATGCGTATGTGAATCTCTCCGGTCATAACAATTATGTTTCATTGCAGCGTAGTTCAGAGGGAATGGTCGATGTTCCATCCAGTCGTTTTTTGCGTCCTTATCATCCTCGACTACAGAGGTTGGAAAAATGGCGCATGAAAAGAATCAAACGCGACCTGACTCATACGGCAGAGCACAATCGCTTGTACCATCTATGGTGGCATCCGGAAAACTTCGGGAACCACATGGAAGAGAATCTGTCCTTTTTGGAGGAAATCCTCCAGCATTACTCCATGTTACGCGAGAGGTACGGCATGCAGAGCCTCAGTATGGAGGAAGCGGCAGCGAAGTGGAATCAACAGGAGGTGCGGCATGAAGTCCTTGTTTGATCGTGGCGTATCCTTCCTGATGCTCGTCATGCTGTCCCCGCTGATTTTGCTGGTGAGTCTGCTCATCCGTTGGAAGCTGGGGTCTCCGGTTTTGTTTGTACAAGAGCGACCAGGTTTGCACGGAAAACCTTTTTTTATCTACAAATTTCGCACGATGACCAATGAGCGTGATGAGAGTGGAGTGCTTCTCTCTGACGAGCAGCGGCTGGGTTCATTCGGAACGCTTTTGCGCAAGTATAGCTTGGATGAATTGCCACAACTATGGAATGTGCTTCGCGGTGAAATGAGCCTCGTAGGGCCGAGACCGCTACTGATGGAGTACTTGCCGTTGTACACGCCGCGGCAGTTAAAACGACACGACGTAAAGCCGGGGATTACAGGCTGGGCGCAGGTCAATGGAAGAAATGCGATTGACTGGGAGCAAAAGTTCGAGCTGGACGTCTGGTATGTAGAAAATGGCAGCTTTTTACTGGATATGCGGATTATCGGTCTGACGATCAAGCGTGTTTTTCAATCGACAGGCATAAATCAACTGGGCAGCGTCACGGTAGAAGACTTCAGAGGGAGTGAAAACACAGAGCGCGCTGGGAGGGAAGCATGTGAGCCTGATCGTACTGTCGGAACAGGATGATTGGACCGAATATTTGCGACGGTTTTTCAAATTAGACGTGTCCTACACGAAAGAATTTGTGCAGCTATACGCCAAAATGGAGCAGGGCACGCCAGAAGCTGTCTTTTTCAAGAGTGGGGAGAACGAGGTTTTCTACCCGTATTTGGTCAGACGTCTGGATGGGTGGATTCCCGGCTATGCCGATTTGGTTTCGATTGGATACGGAGGGCCATTTGTCGTGGGAGGACAGACGGCTGCCCGATTGTTCCAGGAGCAATTCCACGTCTACTGTCGGTACAAAAACTATCTGACAGAAACGGTCCGCTTTCATCCGTTGCTGGGAAATGCGGAGCTGTTTGCGGATCAAATGCGACTAGATTTGGTGAGGATGGTAACGGCTGTCGATTTGCGCCCCACACTTTCCTACATTCGTGCTCACTATACGCAAAACGTCGGACGAAATATCAGGAAGGCCGCGGCAAACGACGTCCGGGTTACATTGGGCGGAACCGATTGGCTTCCTTCTTTTATCCAGCTGCATCGGGAGACGATGGACCGCAATCAAGCCGCGGCGATCTATTACTATGCACCTGAATTTTTTTGGGGACTCATGAAAAAAACAGAGCTGTGCAAGCCGAGGCTTCTGCTTGCCATGCATGAGGATCGGCCGGTGGCGGGAGTACTTTTGCTCAGTGGAAATCAATTCGCCCATTATCAGCTAGGGGCATCCCATACGGAAGACATGGCGCTTGGCGTCAACCACCTCCTCTTCGACGCCATGATCCAGCAGGCAAAGCAAGATGGAGCACAGCTACTTCTCCTTGGAGGAGGGAATCTGGATGGGGATGGCTTGTTCCGTTTCAAGTCCTCGTTTGCAAACGGCAATCATTTTCCGTACTGGATGGGCAAAAAAGTTCACGATGAGGAAGTGTATCTGGATTTGTGCCAAAAACTACAGGTCGATCAGGCTGGCGAGCAAGATTTCTTTCCTGCCTATCGCAATGGAGGGACGTCGTAATGAGTGCGCAGCAGCGGATTTTTTTATCACCGCCACATATGGGGGAGGATGAGCAGGAGTTGGTGGCAGACGCCTTTGCCTCCAATTGGATTGCACCATTGGGGGAACACGTCGATGCTTTTGAGCGGGAGATTGCCCAGTATGTCGGCGTAAAAGCTGCGCTGGCTGTATCCTCTGGAACGGCTGCTATCCATCTCGGCCTTAGGCTAGCCGGTGTGGCTCCGGGTGATACGGTGTTTTGCTCCAGTCTCACCTTCGTCGCCAGTGCCAATCCGATTCTGTATCAGGGAGCGACTCCTGTATTTATTGATTCCGAGGAAGGGTCCTGGAATATGTCTCCGAAGGCATTAGAGCGAGCCTTGCAGGAAGCTGCAGCAGCGGACAAGTTGCCCAAGGCGGTCGTCATCGTCAATTTATATGGGCAGAGCGCAGATATGTGGCCGTTGATGGCGCTTTGTGAGCAGTATGGGGTGCGCGTGGTGGAAGATGCAGCAGAATCGTTAGGAGCTGTATACAAAGGGAGAATGAGCGGTGCCTTTGGTCATGTTGGGACTTTTTCATTTAATGGCAATAAAATCATGACGACTTCAGGTGGTGGAATGCTCGTCTCCGATGACGTTGAGGCGATTGAAAAGGCGCGCTTCTGGTCGACGCAGGCGAAGGAGCCAGTGAGGCATTACCAGCATGAAGAGATGGGCTACAACTATCGGTTGAGCAACGTACTGGCGGCAATTGGCCGGGGGCAGCTGCGCGTCTTGGAGGAGCGAATCGAGGCAAGGCGAGGGATTTATAAGCGTTATGAACAAGCCCTCGGACAATTGCCTGGCATTTCGTTCATGCCCGAGCCGGCGACAGGGCGATCCACCCGCTGGCTAACGGTGATGAGACTGAATCCAGCTGACACGACACTCTCTGCTGCACAATTGATCGATGCACTGGGTAGAGAAAATATCGAAGCCCGTCCCGTGTGGAAGCCGATGCATCTACAACCGTTGTTCGCACAATGCCAATACTATCCGCACCAACCTGATGAGAGTATATCAGATCAGCTGTTTGCCGAAGGTGTTTGCTTGCCGTCGGGTTCCAGCTTGACTGCTGAACAACAGGAGCGGGTCATCGGTCTGATCATGAGCTGCCTCCTGAACCAGGAACGGGGGGTGCGCCATGTATAGTTATGAGCAGCTAGAAAAATGGCGTAGCCTCTGCTCGTCTTCTTATTACGTGCTGGACACCGTGAAGCTCTCCGAGAACTATCGTCGTTTCCAACGGGCTTTTACCCAGCGGTATGAGCATGTAGTCGTCGCGTATTCGTATAAGACCAATTACTTGCCGTTTTTATGCCAAAAGCTGCATCAGCTAGGGGCGCATGCTGAAGTCGTCTCTCGACTGGAATACGAATTGGCACGGAAACTCGGCGTCGACCCTGCGTCCATCATTTTTAACGGCCCGCTCAAAACGGAAGAGGACATTCAGTTTGCCTTGGAGCAGGGGAGCCTGATCAATCTGGATTCTTTTTCGGAAATCCCGTGGGTGGTGGCCTACGCCAAGCAGTATCCCGAGCAGACGTTTCGGATCGGGCTGCGGATTAATGTGGATTTGGCCAGGGGTGGCGTGAGTCCTCTGCAAAATGGGTACGAGGTCAGCCGATTTGGTTTTTGCGTCGAAAACGGCAATTTGGAAAAAGCCCTGAGTCAATTGGCTGTCGCCCCGAATGTGCATGTAGTCGGGTTGCATGGACACTTTTCCACCAATCGCAGTGTCGGTGTGTATCGCCAAATTGCGCGCTATTTATGCCGTTTGGGAAAACAGCATTTGGGTGAGCGGCTTGCTTTTATCGATATGGGAGGCGGATTTTTTGGCGAGCTCCCGACCTCATTCGGGATGACGGCTGCACCAACCTTTGAGGAGTACGCCGAAGCGATTACGTCAGTCATGAAGGAGGAGCTGGCAGAGCTGGATCACGCTCCGTTGCTGATTCTGGAGCCGGGTATTTCACTTGTGGCAGATGCCGTTGATTTCGTTTGCCAGGTCATCGATGTAAAAGAAAACAGAGGAGAGCGATTTGTTCTCGTGGATGGCAGCATTCACAATGTCAAGCCGACGATGCACGCGCACCCTTTGCCAGCCCGACATGTGTGCAACCGCAAGCCAGTTCCCGAAGCGAGCTATCATGTCGTCGGGTATACGTGCATGGAAAAAGATTATTTGCTTCAAAGCTATACGGGACCTTTGCCTGACAGCGGGGATTATTTTGTCTTCGGACACGTAGGGGCGTATACGCTCGTCTTTAATCCACCTTTTATTCGGGAGAGGCCGCCGGTTCTCGCTATCGATGGAAAAGATGCAGTCATTGTCAGGGGAAAAGAGACTCTCCAACAATTCATACCCGAATCGGTTTATCGTTTTCACGTTGACAAGCAGGGGGTCGTGAACTGAATGAACATACTTGTGACCAGTGTAGGCAGACGAGTCAAGCTGCTCCACTATTTTGTACGCGAATGGGGTGACACTGGCAAAATCATCGCAGCCGACTGCGATCCGACAGCCCCGGCTCTGTACGCTGCCCATTATCATGAGCAGGTGCCGCGTATCGACGATCCTGGTTATCTCGATGCCCTGCTACACATTTGCCAACGCTACGAGATCAAGGCAATCCTCTCTTTAATAGACCCGGAGCTGACACTGCTGGCTGCACATGCAGATCGTTTCTACATGCAGGGCATCGAGGTGATCGTGTCCGATCGGGATGTAATCCAGATGTGCTTGGATAAGATGACTATGTATGATTTTTTGTCCGCGCATCAGATTCCCGCCATTCCCACCTTTACAAAAGTGGATGAGGTACAAGCAGCTCTTACAGCAGGGCAGATTATGTATCCATTGATTGTAAAGCCCCGTTATGGAAGTGCCAGTTTAGGCATCACACGTGTGGAGAATGATCAAGAATGGTCCATGCTCATGGAAAACACGGAGGATGTTGTCATTCAACCGTTCTTGCAGGCAGAGGAGTACGGAGTGGACGGCTATGTGGATCTGATCTCGGGGGAGCTGGTGACACTTTTCACCCGCAAAAAGCTGCGTATGCGGGCAGGGGAGACGGATCGCTCACTCGCGGTAAAAGATCCGCGTCTGCTATCGCTAGCGAAGGAACTGATTCGTGTCCTGGAGCCGCGTGGGCCCATTGACATCGATTGTTTTTTGGTGGGAGATCAGTACGTTGTGTCGGAGATCAATCCCCGCTTTGGCGGAGGGTATCCGCATGCTCACGAAAGCGGAGTGAACAGCGTCCGTGCGCTTCTCCAAAACGTAAAGGGTCTGGTGAATGTACCGAAAGTAGGGGAGTACAAGGAAGGAAGCATCATGATGAAATACGATGAGGTCATGCTTCTGGAGTGAAGGGAAAAAAATCCCTCAGAAGCGGGAAAGGGCAGGGAAGCGAAAAACAAGATAAATATTGCGTACCTGCCCCATATTGTACAGTGGCTGTATTGTTGAAATGTGCTACAATTGTAGCTGAGCGTCCACGTGATGCCTACTTAATCAAAATGCAGGAGTGTTACAGACCATGATCATCCAGTTCATTCGTTATCGGTAATGTGAGGTACAGCTCAACAGAATCCCGCATTTTTTGAAAATGCTTGGGGTTTATTTGACTGTGCCTTTTTTCATTCACCGAAATACGAATGAATGGGGTGCTTTTTTTGATGTCTACAGCTATTTCCCAGTATGTGGAGATTTTTCGTTGTCCAATTTGCCAGTCGGCTATGCGCAACGTACCTGTCACCAGCTTGGTATGCAACAATCATCATTGCTTTGATTTATCCAAGCACGGCTATGTTCACTTGGCTACGCGAACCTACAAAACAAAGTATGACAAGCAATTGTTTGCAGCGAGAAGGGCGATCATGGAGCAAGGCTTCTTTGATCCATTGTATGACGTATTGAGCGAAGTCATCCTGCATAGGACAGACACTGAGGAAAGCCAGATGTACGTGCTGGATGCAGGATGCGGCGAAGGCTATCATCTGACGCAGGTTCGGCAGAGAGTGATGCAAACAAGCAAAGTCCCATTTGTCGGAGTGGGTGTCGATCTCGCCAAAGAGGGGGTTATGCTCGCGGCGAAGAGCGATCCAGAAGTAGTTTGGTGCGTTGGCGATTTGACGAAGGCGCCGTTTGTCGACAGACAGTTTTCATGCATTTTGAATCTATTATCTCCATCCAATTCGGATGAGTTTCATAGACTCCTCGCTGATGATGGAAGGATGATCAAAGTCATTCCGGAGGCCAACTATTTGCGAGAGCTAAGAGAAGCCTTGTATCAAGAAACTCCCAAAACACAATATAAGAATACTCGTACGATCGAGCACTTCAAAACCAGCTTCCAGCTAATTGGTAAGGAACGGGTTCAGTATCAGTTCCGACTGGAGGAAGAGCGTCTTGTTTCCCTGCTTCAGATGACTCCGTTGGCGTGGGGAGCGACACCTGAGCAGTTGAAGCGAGTGTCTGACTTGGCAGGAGTGGATATAACGATAGACTTGGCTGTGTTGATTGGCAGGAAATAAAGCAGCGACTGTCCTGAGCGGAAAAATCCGTTGGGACAGTCGCTTTCCTATTTGTAGATGGTCGTTGTTGACAGCGTTCTTTATTTTTTTGAAAATAAGCATGAATACTCAGAAAAGTTTCGGAGGGATAGTATGGGGGCTGATCAGGATAAGGCTTCCTTTTTGCGCGTAAAACCTTTCCTTGCGGATATCCAAAAGCATTGCTTGTCCCTCACGAAAAACGAGTGGGATGCGCAGGATCTCTTCCAGGAAACATTGACGAAGGTGTATCGTTCCTTGCAGAAGACTCCAGACAGAGAACTAACCAAGGCATTTTTGAAGCAAATTGCTACGAATGCTTGGATCGATCATTGCAGGAAAGTAAAGGCGAATGAGCATCCCGCCTTGTTTGATGAAGCGATCTATCTGCATCAGTCCAGTGTATCTGATGCGTTTGTGCAGAGAGAGGTGTTCGAGCAACTGGCGGATCGACTAAATGCCAGACAGATGGTGCTGATTCTCATGATGGACATTTTTTCGTTTACGGCGCAGGAAACAGCCACATTGCTCCATACGACCGTAGGGGCAGTGAAGGAAGGAGTGAAGAGGGCACGCCAGCGCTTGTTCGTGTTGGCAGAGCAATCCAGACAGGGAGAAAGCCCATTCCACAAAAAGAAATTCGACAAAGCTGGCCGTCGTGATTCGTCCGGCTTTGTATCAAAAGAAGGGTTCGAGCAATTTTTGACTGCCTTTCGTGCAGGGGATGCCTACGCGATTTGTCAAACGTACCTGCGCCTCGCAAAACTGGGCGTGAGCGTGGAAAAGCTTTCGGTAGCAGGCGATCGCCTTTTCTTTGCGGTTCGTGACCCGGATGGACATTTGCTGCATTTTTTTCAGAAATGGTAGAAGTACCCGTTTCTTTTTGTTCTTTTCTTTCGTTCATGAGGGTGAAAATACATATTTCAAAGAAAGGAGCGAACACAAATGAGTATTCATGTGCGTAATTTTGCGGTTGTACAGCTGCCAGTCAAAAACTTGGAGGTATCCATAAAGTGGTATCGCGATGTGCTCGGTATTCCGTTCACGTTTGAATATACACCTGGAGACAATGAGGCTTGGTTGAACGTAGGAGGAGTAGGTCTCGGACTCATTCGTTGCCCGGAGGTTCCGCGATTGGACTTTACCGATATGGCCGGACAAACCCAGCCGATCATCTCCTTGCAGGTAGACCAAATCCATGAGGTTTATGAGGAGTTGAAAAGCAAAGGAATCGAAGTAAGTGAAATGACGTATAAGCGAGGCGGAGGCTACAGCTTTCGATTTCGTGATCCAGATGGGCATTTGAACCACCTATGGGGTGGCTGGCCTTCTGTTGAGGATGAAGAGAGAAACGCATAGAAAGTGGTAGCTCTTAAGCGTTTTTGATTCCCCCGTTAACAACCGTACTTTTTGAAGGATGCCACTCCCAGAACAACTAGGCTTGCTCCTGGGGTGGCATCCAAAATCATTTTCCCTTCTACCGCACAGTACTAGTACGTCCTTACTACTTCAAGTTCTGAAAGTCCACCGCTTTTTGGCTCATCAGGTAGGAAACAATCTCCTCCTCATTGGACACTTCGTCCATAAACGTGACTTTGAAACAAACGTCATTTTCTCTCCAGAAATAGGAGATGAGAGTTGGATCCTCTGGTTTGCTCGCCTCTCCAAAACGCTTGTATTTCGCCGTTTTGAACACTTCATTTCCAGCGATTTTCAGCATGTTTACCTTAACTATGTGCTTATCGTCCATACCGAGGTGAAATGCTACATTTCCATCCTTTTTCATATCTTCGTATATTTTTGTGTCTTTGATTTGATCAAATGAGATTCTATTTTCTCCGCTCAATCTTTTGTTTTTCTCAGCAACATCGTAGTAAATCCCAAGGTACATAGTCTTATAATCTTCCTCATTTGCCGGCATGCTGAAATTTACTTTTGAGCTTATATCTGCTGCTGTACCTTTGAACTGTCCCGGCAGCTCCAAAGGAAATTTAGGAGTAAACCCTATAGCTTTTGAGCCGTGCTGTACATCTTCCGTATCATATAAGCCCAAGACGTAACTGGAATAGCCTACATAACGTTCTTTCATCGCTTGATCCGGGTATTTCACATTCGAGATCATTTTCACAATGTCTTCTTGAGGATCGCTAGCGAAACTACTAATGTTATACTGTATTCCGTTATCTTGCCATAGATAGTAAACGTAGTTAATGTTGTTTTCTTCACCGGAGTGTTCGCTATTAAAAGTCACTTTCATTACAGCTAGCCCTTGGACATTTAAATTTTGCTTCGCTATTTTTTGTTCCCCATATCCCTTTTTTTGTTCATCTACGATTATTTTGTAAGCCGCCTCCAATCCTTTTAGTCCGCTCCTTGCAGAAAAACTCACATATTTGGATGATGGACCTCTTTTTCTAAATTCAATCTGAACGTGCGTTTCTTTATTGGTACGCAACTTTTTCTGATCGATATACATCCCTCTAAACTCATAGTCCATAGCAAGCACATCAGGAACTTTAAAATCAAAACCAGTTGTCTGTATTCCTTTTGACAAACGGTCGTATGTTCGCTCATCCGAGTCAAATAAAAATCTAGCCTCTTGCCCTGCATTAGCTTTATCGGAGGCGACTGGCTGGGCGGTGCTCCCCACCTTCACCGCGGCATTCGTAAGGGTCACCGAACTCATCAAAGCTACACACAAAACGGCAGCAACCGAAAGCTTGTAAGATCCTGCTTTAAAGCTTTTTATCATCTGAATTCTCCTTATCAGTTGATTCTTGTTATTTGCTTCGTTAAAGTGAAGCAAGTGAAGCTGCTGGCGGTTGGCAGAAAAACGCTGCAAAAATTGAATAATCGTCATCCCGTAGGGCACAGACTCATCTTCACCCAGAACGTTCAACACATAAGCGTCACACGCAAGCTCCCGGTCGGCTTTCATCTGTTTTACACACAACCAAACAAAAGGGTTCATCCAGTGAATGGCCAAAGCAAGTAGACTCAGCAGGTTCCACGCGATGTCTTTTCTTTTGTAGTGGGCAAGCTCGTGGGAGAAGACGTGAGTAAGCGCAGAGGCGTTCGATTCCTTGCATATTTCTTCGGGACAGTAAATCCATGGATGGATCACCCCGGAGATATGCGGACTTTTTCTATAGCTTCCTGAATAGATAGGGATTGATTTGGTGATGCCAAATCTTTTTCGGCAATCATCTAGGATGGAAATGACTTGCGGGTCGGTTTCGATCTTGAGGCTGCTCATTCTGCTTCTGGTTCGAAACGTATAGGCACACATAAATCCAAGCAGTGAAAAACATCCCACAAGCCAAACGATGGCTGCTATTTTTACGCCAAGGATGTGATTGCTCTCGACAGGGTCTGGATCGATTTTGATTTGGTGGGATAGGGAGGGATCCAGAAGTTTTTGATTTTCTGGCTGGTTTGTCTTATTATTTTGAGGTGAGTTTGTTTGTTTGCTGTTTTGCTCTATCTCTTTTTGTGACGCGTCATTCGCAACAGGGGAGTGAGGGGAAACAGCATTTTTTATGCTGTCTACGCCTACTTGCCAGATATTGAAGATGCTTACCGGACTGTTAGGGAGAAAAGGGAACAGAAGCCGTATTAACACAATCAGCCAAAGTGCGTGGTGAAGTCGAGCACTTATTCGGTGATGAAAGATTTTCTTGATGGCTATCACCATCAAAGCGACGAGGCTAGCTCCAATGGTGGCATCAAAAACCCATAAAAAAATATCGCATAGCATATCCATGCTTTCTACCTCTTTACAGTGAGATCTGCTGCTTTGTCATTCTTCACATCTGTCATCGCCTCTTTTGTCCTTGTCTTTCTGCTTTTCATTCAGAATCTTTTGGAGATGCTCGATATCCTTCTGGGACAACTTGACGTCTTCTAAAAAATTGGTCATCATCATGTCTGCCGCCCCGCTAAAGACTCTTTTCAAAAACGACTGGCTCTCTGCCTTGATGCATTCTTTTTCGGAAATCAATGGAAAGTACTTATAACTTCTTCCTGCTTTTTCAAAACCGATCACCTTTTTCTTCAAAAGTCTGTTGATAAAGGTACGAACGGTTTGATCGGTCCACTCGATTTCATCAGGCAAGAGGAGTGCGATATTCTCGGCGTTTATCGGGTTGTTCTTCCAAATAATCTTCATGATTTCCCACTCTGCTTCAGAAATTTTCGGGAGATTGTGCATGTACTCACCTCCTAATCCATCTTTTGATTTACAGATGTAAATATAATCTGTCGGGTTAATATTACAAACGTAAATGAAAAGTGTCAAGAAATATTTTCCATTCATAACCACAGGTTGTTATTTACATACTCATGGCTCAGCTGCGGTTCAATTCGGCCAGAAACGCAAGGGAATGTTCGCAACAATTGTGCTTGACATTATGCAGAACATATAGAATAACTACAAATATCTATCAATCAACAAATTACGTAAAGAGGAAACAGGTGATCACCAAATGAGAGCAAACCGGATGGAAGCGTTCAGCGATGGCGTACTGGCGATTATCATTACGATCATGGTGCTAGAATTCAAAGTACCGGAAGGCCAAGACTGGTATTCGTTAATTGAATTAGGACCAAAAGTGCTTAGCTACATCTTCAGTTTTGTTTATGTCGGCATCTACTGGAACAACCATCACCATCTGCTGCACATGATTCGAACAATGAACGGGCGGCTAATGTGGCTCAACTTGATATTGCTTTTCTGGCTATCCCTTATTCCCTTCACGACCGCCTGGATGGGGGAAAGTCATTTTGCTCCCGCCCCGATGGCATTGTACGGGATCGTTCTTCTGCTTGCAGCTACTTCTTACAGGTTTCTCCAGCTCGCAATTATCAGCCAGCATTCTGGCGATTCCGTATTCGTAAAGTCAATGGGCCGAGACTGGAAGGTGAAAGTATCTCCTTTTCTCTACTTGCTCGCAATATTGACCGCGTATGTGGGTCCGTGGGTTTCCGGTTTCTTTTATGTACTCGTTGCTGTGATCTGGGTCGTGCCGGAAAAGCGAATCGAGCATATCTTGAGAAGCGAATAATTGTGCCTAAAAAAAGCCTCCAAACCGGAGGCTTTTTTTCAAAAATAGGTTCCCGCAAAGGATGGCCTTAAACCTTGTTAGTAACATTGCTTCACTTTCATCAGTAATCGCGTGCGGCGTCGAACCAGCGTTGAGCCATTTCCTCCGTAATAGGCTGGCCGATTTGGTGGTCAGACTGGCTTAGTTGCCAGACAGCTTCACCCAGGTCATCTCGTTCGATGGTTTCGATACCTTTGAGGGTGTTAAAACGCACGGTAAAGGCCGTAAAGGCTGCCTCCGCATCAGCAAGGCTGCGGGCTTGCGCCAAGGCCGCTTGTGCAACGTCATAGGCTTCATTAGCCAGCTTGGCCAGACGTTTCGGCCAGGACGAAAATGGGCGGCCAAACTCGGTCGTCCACCACTCGGGCTTCCGTAATTGGCTCACGGAAGCGTGGCCAGTCCATGGGCGGGTGTTGGCTCGGGCTTTCATTTGCTGCCTCAGTCGCTTGCCTGTAATCTCTTCCACGTTAAAGGCGATAAATCTGTCAAGCAACGGCCACACATTTAATGGCGGCAGGTCACCTAGATCAGGCATGAAGCGGAGCTCCAAATTTGTTAACTGCGTCTGACGAGCTAACAGCTCCAAGTCGCAGAAATTGCCCCACAAGCTCAATGATGTAAGATTTTGAAATCTCTCTAAACACGTCAGCGAGACAGGCTGCGCCAGCGGTTCGTTTCGAAGTGTCAGGCTCGTGACCTGGTGCAGCTCGCCCAGATCGGGTAGCAAGACGGGGGCATGATTCTTGCGGCGGCTGGTTCGCGGCTTGAGTGTCAGGGAGTATGGCATGTCGCCATTGACAGAGAAGCGTGATAGATCTCCAGCCACACTCAGACGGAAATATTCAGAGACTTGGCGTTTCGGGAGTTTCAAATGCAAACGGCTTTCAAACTGGTCCAGTTCGATATGCAAGCTGTGCAATTTGGATTGGCTGGCGTCAACGACCATGTCTTTTGACAGGATCGGAACCCATGTCATTTCTTCAATGGGGCGTTCTTTGGCCCAGTTGAAGAAGCCCGCGTCGCTACCTGTGTAGTACAGAAACCGCGGCCAGGGAGAGCCAGCTGGTGTGGCAAAGGAATCGAATATGTTCCAATTGATGGGCGCATAGGGATCGACGTGCAAATCTGCCTTATTGCCCAATTGTGAGGGTCCAATGGAGAGACTGCCTACGCCGGGCTTGATAACAAGTGTATGGCTGTGAGGGCCAGTCAGGTCGATGGGATATCGACCATCTTCTCTTATAGAACCAGCAGGAGAACGAACTTGCTTATGATTTGTCATTTCCTTCATCCTTCCTTCTTAACTCCTGACTTCTGCGCTATGTATCAATACATCTCAATACCTTGGAGCTTAATAAAAATATAGCATAGAAAGCCAAGTTGATTTTGTAGTTGCTGTAGTGGAGAGAAGAATATTTCCAGTCTACGCTCCGGGCTACGTCCTGCTGGGAAGTGGGGACTGTCCGCTCCGCAGCGATTTGCGGGGAAATGCAAAAGTGGTAGCCGCTTCGTAGCGTGGGCACGTTGCATTTCTGTTGCCCGCAAATCACTGCGAAGCTGTCCAATGATTCTCAATCTTTAAAAGCCACTTGAAACTACATCCGCTCGCAAGGAAACAGGAGAAATAAGCGAAGATCCTGGTGACCCAAGAAGCTGGAGCGTTTTCTTCTGTTTCCTCCCACCACAGCAGTCGGAATAAAAAGTCTCAAAAAAAGACTGAAAGTATCAAAGTGATACAATTTAATCTCATTATGATACGATTCCCACCAAAACAATAAGCCACCCACGCCTCCCACCGTTGGCACGATCCTTGCTCTATCATTCAGGATGAAACCAACGGAGGAGGTACACATCAAATGGATAAACGTAATCAACCACCAATCTACGTCGTAAAAAATAAGAGAAAAAATAGGGAGAGTTCTCGCGTTCCTACCTATTTGACCACAATAGAATCCCGTTTTGCCAAAGCTTTTCACCAATCTCTCGCAAACTACGAGCCAACTCCCCTTGTTACATTGCCTGCACTGGCACGTGAGCTGGGGGTAGGACAGGTACTTGTAAAAGATGAGTCCAAGCGATTTGGTCTCAATGCTTTTAAGGTTCTGGGAGCTTCTTACGCGATGGCGTGTTTTTTGTGCGAGAAGCTAGGGAAATCGACAGAAGACATGACTTTTGAAGCACTGTGCTCCCAAGAAGTGAAAGAGCGAATTGGAGAAGTCACCTTCGTCACTGCAACAGATGGCAATCACGGACGGGCCGTTGCATGGGCTGCGAAGGCGCTCGGACAACATGCCGTTGTTTATTTGCCCAAAGGCTCCACCCAGCAACGGGTAGATGCGATACGCGAGGCCGGCGCAGAAGCTCACGTGATCCATGGAAACTACGATGAAGCCGTGCGACTCTCAGAACAAATGGCCAAAGAACGTGGTTGGCAAGTGATTCAAGATACAGCATGGGAAGGCTACACGACTATTCCCATGTGGATTATGCAGGGCTATACGACGATGGTAGCAGAGGCTATGGAACAACTCTCAGCCCTTACTGACGCCAAACAGCCGACGCATCTCTTCTTGCAGGCAGGTGTCGGTTCCATGGCTGCCGCAGTCTTGGGACATTTCGTAGCGGCGCAAGTAAACAAAGACCTAACAACCGTGATCGTAGAGCCGCATAGCGCCAATTGCATGGTCCTCTCAGCAGAAGAGAACGACGGACAGCCACATACTGCTACGGGAGAGCTAGGAACCATCATGGCAGGTCTGGCATGTGGCGAGCCGAATCCGATGGCATGGGAGATCTTGCAGGAGCATGCGGACTTCTTCATTAGCTGTGCCGATTATGTGGCGGCAAACGGCATGCGTATACTTGCGGCACCGATTGGAACCGACCCTTCTATTGTAAGCGGGGAAAGTGGAGCAGTCGGGGTAGGGCTACTCGCTGCCTTGATGAGCAAGCCAATGTATCATCAACAGCGTGAGCAGCTCGGCTTAGATGAAAATTCCGTTGTTTTATGCTTTAGTACGGAGGGTGACACGGATCGGGATATCTACAAACGCATCATCTGGGAGGGCGCATGCCGGGAAGAGGAGGGTCTGACAAAATGAACGTGACGATCAATCGAGATGAACTGATTTCATTCGTACAGGATTTGATACGCATTGATTCGGTGAATCCATACCTGGACGAGGATGGCCCAGGCGAAAAAGCGATCGCCGCTTTTATTCGAGAGCGTTTGGAGGCGGCTGGACTGGAGGTTCGCGTCACGCCTATTAGCGACACAGCGGTCAATGTCGTCGGGATCCTACGGGGAACGGGCGGCGGCAAATCCTTGATGCTAAATGGACATATGGATACGGTAAGCGCCAAGCGTATGGAGATTCCGCCGTTTGAGCCTACCCTTGTGGACAACAAAATTTTCGGCAGAGGCAGTCAGGACATGAAGGGCAGTCTGGGGGCCATGATTGCCGCAGTAGAGGCGATCGCACGAGCAAAGGTTCCATTGGCAGGAGATGTCATTTTGACTTTTGTCGCTGACGAGGAGTATAAAAGCATCGGCACGGAGGAGTTGGTAAAGGCGTACAAAGCAGACGCAGCGATATGCTGCGAGCCTTCCGATCTGGCGATTGGTGTCGTACACAGAGGTTTTGCCTGGGTCAAATGCGAGGTGCTGGGCAAGGCAGCTCACGGAAGCCGTCCATCAGAAGGGATTGATGCAATCGTTCGGGCGGGCAGAGTTCTGCAAGAGCTGGAGCGCCTCTCGGACAGGTTGGCTCAAGGTCCCGCTCATCCGATTCTCGGTGCGGCATCTGTCCATGCATCACTCATTCAAGGAGGAACGGAGCTGTCCACCTATCCAAACTATTGCCGGATCGACTGGGAGAGAAGGACGTTGCCGGGCGAGACAGAGGCAGACATTGCCAATGAAATAGAAGCATTACTCCAGAAGCTGCGCGCAGAAGATGAGACGTTCCAAGCAAGCGCCGAGCTGTCATTTTTGCGGGAGCCGTTTGAAGTCGGGTTAGATGAGCCTGTTTATATAGCCCTTCAGGGAGCGTGTAAGAGTGTGACGGGAAAAACACCCGAAGTGTGCGGATTCTCGGGTTGGACGGACGCAGCATTGTTGCAGGAAGCGGGAATCCCTACAGTTTTGTTTGGACCAGTGGGAGCTGGGCTGCATGCGGCAGTCGAATATGTAGAGGTGGATAGCTTGGTAGACATGAGTGCCATCTTGGTGGAGACAATTTGCGATTTTTGCCGGTAAAAATTGCATAGAGGGCTGGCTTCTCCTGTGATGCGTTATAATGGATGCAAGAGATTGACGGGAGGGGAAGCCAGATGCCCTTGCGAGATATTCAAGAAAGTGTGCAACAGATTGCTTCGGCTGTTGCATCGGTTCTGCGCGTAGAAGTAGAGATTGCGGACAGTCAGTTTTTGCGGATCGCAGGGACGGGGAAGAATGAGGCTGGCGTTTTGCGAACGATGGCAGGAGAGGATCATATCTACCGGGAGTCGTTGCTCGCCGGGCATCCTGTTGTGATCATGCATCCCGGGCAGGATGAGCGGTGCCGTCCTTGTATGCATTATGGAAATTGCAGGGAGACGGGAGAGATTTGTTGCCCGATTCATTTAGATAATGAAAACATAGGTGTGATCGGCTTGCTCGCTTTCGATGAGGAGCAACGCGAGCGGTTGTTTGCAGATGTGGATGCGATATTGACCTATTTGCAAAAAATGGCTGAGCTGATCGCCATTAAGTTAAAAGAGCATTGCTTGTACGTCGAGCAGTTGCATACGGTAGAAAAGCTGCGTGTCGTTATGGATGAAATGGACAAGGCTATGTTTCTCGTCGATCAAGACAATCGGATCATGCAAGCGAACCAGCGTGCCCGTCAATATTTGCAGCTCGATCACGACGACAGTCAGACGGCAGAATGGATAGATGCCATTCGCCGTGCAGATGCTGGGCAATCTGCGCCAAAGCAGGTCGTTTTGTCCATCGGGCAGGAAGACAAGACCTTTTTGTTTGCCATCAAGCCCATTCTACTGGAAGGAACGGTCAAAGAATGGGTGATTACGCTTGATGATGTACAGGAAGTCGTGCAAATCGCAAGGCAGGTGAGTGGATATTCGGAGCCCGACCCTTTTCGGATGATCGGTGGAAACAGTCCTGCCATTGTGCAGGCAAAGGAAGTGGCAAGACGTGTGGCAGCCAGTGATTCGACTGTCCTGCTCCAAGGTGAAAGTGGAACCGGAAAGGAGCTCTTTGCCAAAGCCATTCATCAGGCAAGCCCGCGTCGTGACGAGCCGTTCCTTTCGATTAATTGCGCAGCAATCCCTGAGCATTTGATGGAAAGCGAGTTGTTCGGTTACGAGGAAGGCTCATTCACAGGAGCGCGAAAGGGTGGAAAACCGGGCTTGTTTGAGGTCGCGGGAAAAGGCACACTGTTCCTCGATGAAATCGGGGATATGCCCATGCCTCTGCAGAGCAAGCTGTTGCGCGTGTTGCAAGAAAAGGAACTGTACCGAATCGGAGGAAACGGCAAGCCTATACGCTTAGCGGCGAGGATCATTGCAGCGACCCATCTGGATTTGCAGGAGCGAGTAGACGCAGGGTTGTTTCGGTTGGACCTGTACTATCGTTTGCATGTAATTCCCATCCACTTGCCCTCGCTGCGAGAACGCAGAGAGGATATACTGCCTTTGGCGAACGATATCCTTTTGGCGCATGCGAATCGAGCGGGGAAGAAGCTGCTCGGCTTTTCCCAGGAAACGCAAAACGTCCTGTTTCATCACGGCTGGAGAGGAAATGTCCGAGAGCTGGAAAATGTAATCGAGTACGCGGTCAATATGGAAGCAAGTCCTTGGGTCCAGCCTGCGAGCTTGCCCATTCGAACGGGAATGCTGCGTGAATCTTCCCCACATTTCGTAAAAGAACATCAGGGGTCATTCGACTGGCAAAAGCAAGGGCTTACGCTGAAAGAGCTGGAACGAGCAGCAATTGATACCGCGATGCAACAAATTCGGGATAGAAACGGACGAAAAGAAGAAGCAGCTGCGCTATTAGGCATAAGCCGGGCAACGCTGTTTCGGAAACTGCGCGAGTACGGTCTCACCTGATCTTTGCTTCCGGTCGATTTTTTGGGATTGGGCGGATAATGTGGTATGATGGTTTCGATACAGGAAGAGAGAATGGTATAAGGAAGGAGTGCCAAAAGAAAATGAAAGAAGTATTGGGATGGATTCGGTCGATAACCTTTGCTGTCGTTTTCGCTCTTGTCCTCGGAATCTTTGTATTTCAACCGTTCAAGGTTGATGGGCATTCCATGGACCCAACCTTACAAGACGAACAGCGCATATATGTGTCTAAACTATCACACACGTTTTCTTATTTGCCAGATTACGGCGACATTGTCGTGATCGACAGTAGGGTAGAGCGAGACCGTACATTGATGGACGATATCATGGGGCATCCCTTGGTGTCGCTGGTCACAGGCCAAGGCGATGATCACACGATGTATGTCAAACGTGTCATTGGAAGACCAGGCGACGTACTCGAGTTCAAAGACAACAAGGTGTATCGAAACGGTGAGGCATTGAACGAACCATATATCAAAGAAACGATGGAATATGTAGCAGACGGAAAGATCACGGTTCCAGCCGATCATATTTTTGTTATGGGAGATAACCGTAATCACAGTACAGATTCCCGCGATATTGGCTTTATTCCGCTGGATCATGTGATGGGAACCATGATCGAAAACCCTCTCAAGAAGTAAGGAACGTGAAGGAGAAAAGGTTGTCCATTTATGGGCAACCTTTGTTTCATAGTGAAAGATGTCCCACTTTTCTGATCGCTCTAAAAAGGAGGACGGCTTATGCCCAGCATTTTGATAGCGGATCGGGACCAGAACGAACGAATTGGGATCGGATGGCTCGTCAACAGCTATGCCATTCCGTATGACAAGGTGCATAATGCCGGGACCATGGAAGACGTTTTCGAAAGGATGGAAGCGCATACACCGGAAGTACTCTGTATTGAACTGGACATGATCGGGCGCGGGGAGTGGGATCGGCTGAAGCTCCTGGTGGAGCAGTATCGTCCGACCGTTGTGGTGACCACATCAGAAGCCACGTTCGAGCGGGCGATGCAGGGAATTGGACTTTTTGCCCGCGATCTATGGCTGAAGCCACAGACACCGGAATACATCAGGAGAATCCTGACGAGATGCTGCCAGGAGCGCTTGGATCGGAAGCGAGTGAACGAAGAGAAGAGAACAGGATCGGACAATGACAGGGATGTCTCGTATCTTGACCTGTTTTTCCCCGGGCATGTTCAAGCCAAGTCTTATTCGCTCATGCTGGCTCAATTGGAGGATCCGAAGCGCCACCCCGAGCTGCTGCGCTTTTTTGAAGAATATCCGTTTCGCGACAAACCCGCTCTTTTGCCGTTAGGGGAGACCATTGTGGGGGTTTTTCCAATGGATGCTGTGGTCTCGCCTTCTACGCTCCACCAAATGGGCAAGCGTCTGCTGATGGACTGGGAAGCAAACAATGACGCGCCGCTCTTTTTGGTCATGTATGACCCAAGCAACCATGAGCGGAGCTTGAACGAAAATTATGCGGATGCGAGCCAAGCCCTGCAAGTCCGCTTTTTTAAAGGATATCGGCAAGTGACGGTCGTGGACAATCGCGTGAATTGGACGATGATTGACCCATTTTTGACCCCCGCCGAACAGCGCACGTGGGTAGAAATGCTGGATGAAGGCAATCGGGAAGAGTTGAAGCAGTGGCTGTATACACACTTTTTTTACAAGGAAGAGCCCTATCCAGAGCCCGGGCTGTTGCGTATTCGGCTGACGAGTATTTTGGCCCAAGTCAGACGCTACATGATATCACGTGGTCTTGACTCTGGACCTTTGGAAGAGGAGTATCACCGGGTTTTCGAAACGATTCTTTACTCGCCGATCTTGTATCGGATCGTAGTGGAACTGCTGCTGTTTATCAATCAGCTTCTGGATGCTGCTCACCATCCCATCGACGAGTCCCGTGTCGATGTCGTGGAACAGGCGATTCGTTATATAGAGGGCCGCTATACCGATCCGGCACTGCGTCTGGAGGAGGTTGCACGCTATATCGACCGCAGCCCTTCCTATTTCAGTACGCTGCTCGCGCAAAAGCAAGGAAGCTCTTTTCGCCAAATACTCACTTCGTTGCGGGTAAAAGAGGCACGTCGATTGCTTCTTGAAACATCGATGTCTGTTCAAGAGGTAGCAGAGCGATGCGGATTCATTAACGCCAATTATTTCAGTAAAATTTTTAAGGAAAAAACAGGGACAACTCCACGTTTGTTACGAAATCAGAAGAAAAGATAGAAATCGAAAGAAAAGACAGATTTTTTCGTCAAACCATGAATGCGGTTGCAACTGAATCGAAAATAGAGGCACCAAATCGAAAGCGCGGTGCCTTTTTTGTCTTTCCTTGCTTTTTTACAATGGAGCTAAGAAGTACATCCTTTTAGAAAAGCAGGTGGAAATGATGACGACGACACAATCCGTTGAGCAATTGATCCAAGCCTTTTCAGGTACCCAATTACATACAAAGGGATGGGTGCAGGAAGCTGCGCTGCGCATGCTTTTGAACAACCTCAATCCCGATGTAGCGGAGCGTACAGAGGATCTGGTCGTATACGGCGGAATTGGCAAGGCGGCGCGGAACTGGGAATGCTTCGATGCAATTGTCAAAACATTGCAAACGTTGGAGAGCGATGAAACACTTCTCATCCAGTCTGGCAAGCCAGTTGCTGTATTCAAATCGCATACCGATGCGCCGCGTGTGCTGCTGGCAAACTCGAACCTGGTGCCTGCCTGGGCGAATTGGGAGCATTTCCACGAGCTGGACAAAAAGGGTTTGATGATGTACGGACAAATGACAGCGGGAAGCTGGATTTACATTGGCAGCCAGGGCATCGTACAAGGAACGTATGAGACCTTTGCAGAACTGGCACGCCAGCATTTTGAAGGAACGCTGACCGGAACCATTACCGTCACAGCAGGCTTGGGCGGCATGGGTGGGGCGCAACCGTTAGCCGTATCGCTCAATGGCGGTGTGAGCATCAATATCGAGGTGGACCCGACTCGTATCCAACGCAGACTGGACACAAAATACCTGGATGTGATGACAGAGAGTCTGGATGAAGCGATCCGTTTGGCGGAAGACGCGAAACGCGACAAAAAAGGCATTTCCATCGGTTTGTTGGGCAATGCACCCGAAGTGCTGAATGCCATGCTGGCTCGCGACTTTATCCCGGATGTGCTGACGGACCAGACCTCCTCGCATGATCCACTCAATGGCTACATTCCCATCGGTATGTCACTGGAGGAAGCAGCTGAACTGCGGGCGCGCGATCCGAAAGCATACGAATCTCGCGCAAAAGCAAGTATTGCTGAACACGTTCGCGCGATGCTCGCCATGCAGGAAAAAGGAGCAGTCACTTTCGACTATGGCAATAACATCAGGCAGGTGGCAAAAAACGAGGGTGTGGAGGACGCGTTCCGTTTCCCTGGCTTTGTGCCAGCCTACATCCGTCCGCAGTTTTGTGAGGGCAAGGGGCCGTTCCGTTGGGTAGCGCTATCCGGCGATCCGGAGGATATTTACAAGACAGACGAAGTCATCCTGCGCGAGTTTTCCTATAACACGCATCTGTGCAACTGGATTCGCATGGCACAGGAGCGCATTCAGTTCCAGGGACTGCCTTCCCGCATTTGCTGGTTAGGCTATGGCGAGCGTGCGCGTTTTGGTCAAATCATTAATGAGATGGTGGCGCGCGGCGAGCTATCGGCTCCTATCGTCATTGGGCGTGACCATCTGGACTCCGGTTCTGTTGCTTCGCCAAACCGTGAGACGGAAGCGATGAAGGATGGCAGCGATGCGGTTGCAGACTGGCCAATTCTCAATGCCATGATCAATGCAGTAGGCGGAGCGAGCTGGGTGTCTGTGCACCACGGAGGAGGCGTTGGCATGGGCTACTCCCTCCACGCCGGAATGGTCATCGTGGCTGACGGAACACCAGAAGCAGCACGTCGTCTGGAGCGTGTCCTCACGACCGATCCAGGCATGGGCATCGTCCGACATGTCGATGCAGGGTACGACCTCGCGATTCAAACAGCCAAGGAAAAAGGCGTCCACATTCCGATGATGAAGGAGTAAGAGCCATGACAAAACCTGTATGGATTCGCCATGCCAGTCAGCTTGCCACGCTGGCTGGCGGCTCCTCTTCCCCAGTAGTTGGAGCGCAAATGAACGAGTTGTCGATCATCGAGGACGGAAGCATCTGGCTGGAAGACGGCGTGATCCAGCGTGTGGGAACAGATGAAGAGCTGGCACTTCACTATCGAGATCGTGCGCATGAGGCGCAAATCATCGATGCTTCGGGCCAACTGGTCACGCCAGGGCTGATCGATCCTCATACACATTTGGTGCACGCGGGCAGTCGGCAAAACGAGTTTAATATGCGACTAAACGGTGCGACCTATATGGAGATTATGAACAATGGCGGTGGTATTCACTCGACCACTGCAGCGACCCGCGCAGCCACCCACGAAGAGCTGTTTGCCCAGAGTAAGCAGCGTCTTGACCAGTTTCTGTTGCATGGGGTCACAACCGTCGAGGCGAAAAGCGGATACGGCCTGACATTGGAAGATGAGCTGAAGCAGCTCGAGGTCGCCAAGCAGTTGCACGAAGCACATCCCATCGACATCGTTAGTACCTTTATGGGTGCACATGCGGTGCCGCGTGAATATAAGGAAAATCCGGATGCGTTTGTAGACGTGGTCATCGAGGAAATGATCCCGGAGGTTGCTCGTCGCAAGCTGGCTGTTTTTAACGATGTGTTTTGCGAAAGAGGTGTGTTCACCCCTGAGCAGTCCCGACGCATTCTCGAAGCTGGGGTCCGACATGGGCTGCTGCCGAAGATTCATGCGGACGAAATCGAACCGTATGAAGGGGCAGAGCTGGCAGCTTCGGTTGGGGCGGTATCTGCGGATCATTTGTTGCGTGCCTCCGACAAGGGGATTGAACAGATGGCAGAAGCGGGTGTCATCGCTGTGTTACTGCCCGGTACGGCGTTTTTCCTGATGGCTGAGTCAGCAAATGGCAGGAAAATGATTGATCGTGGCGTGGCTGTCGCGATTTCAACGGATTGCAATCCGGGCTCGTCTCCAACGGTTTCGCTCCCACTCATCATGAATCTTGGTTGCCTGAAAATGGGGATGACGCCAGCCGAGGTGCTGACAGCAGCTACCATCAATGCCGCTCACGCAATCCGCTGCGCGCATGAAGTCGGCAGCCTTGAGGTTGGGAAAAAAGCAGATGTCACGATTTTTGACGTTCCTGATTTCATGACCTTGCAATATCGGTATGGGATTAATCACGTAAACACGGTCATCAAAAACGGAACAATTGTCGTTGCTGGGGGCAGACTGGCGTAATACGAAAGAGAGCAAAAGAAAAACGGATAGAAGTGGGGGAGACCGGCTTGTCTTTAAAATGGGGGGACATGTATGGGAAATATTTCGAACAGCAATCTTGCACCTCATCCTGATCAGCAAGCCGTATCCACCACACATGCTTGGAAGTTTTTTGTTTTTAGCCTCATTGGTATTTTTGTCTTTTTTATTCCAGTTACCGTTAATGACACAAGCTCGATTATGCTCGATCACATCGTGACATGGGTTCGGCAAATCATGCCGGGTGTAATACCGATATATGCCTTGCTTGTGATTGTGCTTGGGGCCATTTATCCGTTTGTAACGGGCAGTTGGAAGCAGAGCAAATTAAATCTCGTCTTTTCTGCACTAAAAGTACTGGGTGTGCCTATCGCTCTGTTAATCTATTTTCAGGCGGGTCCAGCATGGCTGCTGGACAAGAATATGGGGCCATTTCTTTTTGAAAAGCTGGTGATTCCCGTAGGCATGGTGGTCCCGATCGGCTCCGTGTTCTTGGCGTTGCTGGTTGGCTACGGCCTTTTGGAATTTATCGGGGTACTGGTGCAACCGATCATGCGCCCGATTTGGAAAACACCAGGCCGCTCTGCGGTAGATGCGGTGGCTTCCTTTGTGGGAAGCTATTCGATCGGTCTTTTGATCACGAACCGGGTATTCAAAGAAGGCAAATATACGATTAAAGAAGCAGCCATTATTGCAACGGGCTTTTCCACCGTTTCTGCGACATTTATGATCGTCATCGCGAAAACATTGGATTTGATGAATTACTGGAATCTTTACTTCTGGGTGTCGCTCGTCGTGACGTTTCTCGTAACCGCAGTGACGGTTCGTATTTGGCCGCTGTCCAGCATGAGCGATGCGTATTATCAGGACAACGGCGATCCTGAAAAAGTAATCAAGGAAAAACGGCTGCGCCAGGCGTGGACGGAAGCAATGGATGCGGCGGGAAAAGCACTGCCGCTTAAACGAAACATTTGGGAGAACTTGCGGGATGGCTTTATTATGACCATGAGTATTCTTCCGTCCATTATGTCGGTCGGTTTGCTCGGGTTGGTGCTGGCTGAATTTACCCCTTTGTTTGACTGGTTGGGTTACTTGTTTTATCCGATTACATGGCTCTTGCAAATTCCAGAGCCGATGCTGGCTGCAAAAGCGTCAGCAATCGAAATTGCCGAAATGTTTTTGCCCGCACTATTAGTGGTAAAAGCGCCTCTGGTCACCAAGTTTGTCATTGCAGTTGTCTCAGTTTCTTCCATCCTGTTCTTTTCCGCGACGATTCCTTGCATTTTGTCTACCGAGATTCCGATTAGTATTCCAAAGCTTCTGGTGATTTGGGTAGAGCGTACGATCTTAACACTGCTGTTTGTTACCCCGTTAGCTTTCCTGCTCCTGCCATAATCATGAAAAGAGAATGGGCAAATATGGTATGATGGTGGCAGATTCGAACAAGCAGAGGAAAGAGGGGGAAGTCATGTCAGGATTCGGAATATTCCGGAATGTAATCACGTCAGAGCAGCAACTGCGCGAAATGGTAGGAGAGCCAAGTCGTCTCGTACAGAACAAGGCGATAACCCAGCTGGATAACCATAGCCGCAATTACATTGCCCAAGCGCCATTTCTCATCATTGCCACAGCAGACAAAGATGGCCATTGCGATGCTTCGCCACGCGGAGATGCGCCTGGCTTTGTGCATGTCATCGACGATCACCATCTCGTCATCCCTGAGCGCCCAGGAAACAAGCGAATGGACTCTATCACGAATATTTTGGTCAACCCGCATATTGGGCTTATCTTTTTGATTCCTACGCTAGAAGAGACATTTCGCGTGAACGGCAAGGCTTGCATTATTCGCGATGAAGAAATACTCGCGAAAATGGCGGTAAACGGGAAGGCGCCAACGCTCGGGATCGGCGTAAAGGTAGAGGAGTGCTTCGTCCACTGTGCGAAGGCATTTATGCGCTCCGGTCTATGGAAGCCAGAGACCTGGCCGGCAGAGGGGACCACTCCTAATGTCGCGCAAATGCTGGCGGATCATGTGAAGCTTCCAGGTGTGACGGCAAAAGAAGTGGCAGAGGGCTTGCAAGACAGCTATACGAATCGATTGTACTAATGTCAAAAGTGAAACGACAGCCATTTATTTAGCGTGGCTGTCGTTTTATCATGTTATTCGCGAACAGGATCATCTACCAGCCACCCTGCCCCGATTTCACCCCAGTAGTAACACTCCAACGAATACGATGGCATATTCGAATAACGGATGTGTTCCGGGATAATGAATGCAGGATTTACACCACCGGTTCCGCCTGTGGGTGTACCTCTGGTGATGCCGCGGAATATAACCTTGATATTATAGTTGGGCAGATTGGTCATGCTCCCCAATCTTTGAATAATCCTTTGCTTGAGATCGCCTAGTTCGGCAGCCGCCCGGTTTTCCATTTTGGTGTACGGCCAAGGATTTTCTGGATGATATTTTTGAATGACGATGACGTATTCATCATATTGATCGGTATCTCGTCGTTTATCCAATTGACCAATCGCCTCGTGAATACGTGCGTTAATTTGTAAATCATCATGGGAACTGATCGTCTTGATCTCCATTGCAACGCGTTTTTCCACGTGTAAAACATTTGAATTCTCCTCGTCTTCGTCCATCATGTCGACTCTCTCATCGTTGTCGTTTTCTTGCTCCTCCCAATAGCTGTAATCGATGTCAGGATCATTGTCCTTATCCTGACCGAAAAAAGGCGTGATTTCCTCTCCCAAAAGGCGCTGTGCCTCTTCAAGTTCTGTATAGTTCCCGCCTGTAACTGAAAAAATATCGGAAATTTTGGAATGCAGACTATAGCTGAAGCGCACTTTGTCATTGAAGGTTAAGTAGTCAACATTGTCAAAAAGTTCACTGACTGTGCCGTCATGCAAGTCATTGGTTTTATCCACATGCTTACCCCACATTCTTCGTGCATCTTTTAAAGCTTCATCCCAAGTGCCTTGGATAATGGGGGATGATACAGAACCAGAAGCATCCGTACCTGTACCATCCGTCGTGGTTCCTGCTGCTGCCAGTGACCCATAGTGATCAGCTTCCGATTCCAGAGCCGGATCATCATTGATGGGCAAGCTGGAATCAGGAACGTTCGCCTGTACCCGTCCTTGTCGTTGCTGGACCACATGTGTCAGCTCATGACCGAGTAGCTGTTGGCCGCTATGCGTCTCTGGCTGATACGTCCCCGGAGCAAAGTGAATGTCATTCCCTTGGGCGAAGGCAATAGCCCCGATTTGGGAGGCGACAGACGATTCTGGGTGAATTTGTACATCTGAAAAATCAGTGTGAAAAGCCTTTTCCATTTTTGCTTGGACGGAACCGGGGAGCGAGCGGCCGCTGCCGAAAGAGAAATTCTCCGATTTTTGCAGGGGAGTATTCGATAACATGCGCTGGACGGCCTGGTTGCCAAGAGTCTTTTGCAGCGAAAGGATGTGGGAAGAGTGACTCGCCTTTCTTTGGATCTGGCTCGGTTGGAGCATGGGCTTGGAGACAGGTGCTTTCGGTTTTTCCTGAATCGCATCCATAGACGACTTGCTAGATTCATAGCGTCGCATGATTACACCCCCTCTGCTTTTGACACGTCCAATTGAACGGGTTCCTTTTGCTGTGCCTGATAGAAATAGAGATACAGATACGGGTCGACCAAATAGCTCGTGATAGCGCCAGTACGGGTAGAGTATGTGGAGGATGTCTTGGGCAAAATGGCAGATTTGCTGTCGAGCTCGTTCCGATCTTCTTTGACAATCGAGATGACCTGTGGGTGATATACGTGAACGGCAGTGACAATCTGCTTGCCAGGGAGTCCTGGTGCTGGTTCAAGTGTAAAAGCCATGTTCATTTCACGATATGAAAGTTTTTGCGGCGATAAAGTGGTATCCTTTACTGGTGGAACTTCGGGCGCTTTTTGATCGGCAGGAGGAGGAACAGCACCCTCGGCTTCCTTCGGTGTGTCATCGTCGGGCTTGCCCATGATTTCCTCCAGCTTGCTCCGGGAGATGCCAATGAATCCTGGCAAATGAATGCGCCCCTCGCGAAAAAAACCTTTATATAGAGGTAAGCCTTCCTTGTCGTAGAGTACCCCGATGCCGTCGTAGGCACCTGCCCGAAATTGCCCTTGATACAACAGAGCGTCTTCGGCAGAACGAAGCTCTCCCGTTCCGTGATAATGCCCTTCGGCAAAGCCGCCTTTATACAGTGTTACGCCACTTGCATCTTTCAGCTCACCCTGCCCGTGATACACACCTAGCAAAAAATCACCTTGATAAACGATGCTGCCACTGGTGGAGAATTTGGTTCCGGCTCCATTGAAGTGCCCATTGCGAAAATGGCCTTCATACACGAGCTTGCCATCCCGATCAAAAAGACTCCCGGCCCCGTTGTATCTGCCATCCACAAATTGCCCTTTATACTGCACGAGCCCGTTTTCGTAGTAATCGGTACCTTCGCCGCCGTAGAAGCCATTGTCAAAAAGTCCGTCGTAGAGCAGCTTCCCATCCTTCGTAAAAAGTCGGCCTGCTCCGTTGTACACCCCGTTTTGAAAAGCACCTTCGTACTTGATTGCACCATTTGTGTACAATTCCTGACCGGCTCCATCCAGCTTCCCATTTTTGAAATCTCCCCGAAAAACAACTTGCTGGTTGTCGTTGTACAACGCTCCTTGACCAGCGTATACCCCATTGTCAAACCCGCCTTGATAGACGAGAACGCCTTTCCGGTATCCTTTGCCCAAGCCTTGCGGAGTGCCGCTTTTAAACTCGCCGCTGTAGAAAAGCTTGCCATTGTCATCATAGAGTTCGCCTTTTCCGTCATACAGACCATCCACGATCTGACCAGAATAGATCATCGTGCCTTCCGGGTTGTAGATGATCGCCAAACCCGTGTCGGAAATCTGTTGATTGGGAGTTTTTAAGTGAATGACGATGGGACGTTGCAAAAAGCGGTTAAGCGCATCGGGAGGATTGATGAACAGGAAGTAGGCCAGGACAAGGAGGAATAGTCCTGTCAAAATGAGAAAGCGTTTGGCGATGTAAAAACGGCCGATATGCACGTAATCGTTGAGTGAAGTTTCTTTTTTTGTGAATAATCCGGCAATGCCGTTCTTGATCCAATCGAGGGCTTGCTTGGGGAGGGCGGCTCCTTTTTTTATCCAATCCTGCCCCCATTTTTTGAGCGGATGGGTGAGCGGGTCGACAATCGTTTGTTCCGTTAGCTTTTGGAGTTGTTTGTCCATATCGTAACCTCCCTACTTGTCAGGGAACCTGAATCGTCGCTTGTCCGGGGTTCGTGATTGAAATGACGCCACCCCAGCTGCACATGAGCTTGGAGGTTTGATTGAGGGCAGGCATGTTGGCGACGAGAACAGTAGGGGAGCCAGGAACCCAAGGGGCGGCTGTGACAGGAACGCAGGGGACCGGAGTGAAAACGCCCAGCTTTGCCGCTGTGGCTGCTGCGACCTGAGGGTTGGACATCGTATTGCACATCCCGAATGGAAGGACGTTTACCATCGGTTTATTGTCCATGATGTTTGCAATCGGCATACTGGTTGTGACGCGATTCACCGGGAGCACCATAAGTGAACTGGGAGCAGCACCAAAGCTGCACTGTAGCATGGCTCCTCCGCAGACAAGTTGTCCCATGAAGCCAACTCCTTTTCATAAGTCATCTGGTAAGATATTGAAAATCAATCTGTATAGTAGTATAAATGTCAAATAGAGAAGATGTATAGCGAAATTTGTAATTTTTAGTATAATGTTGCTTGGTATCATTTTCGAAAATACGTTTTCGAGAGATGGGAGAACCGCAAACGATGGGAAATAACAAGAAGTATTCCTGGTTGACCGGATTGCTGATTGTATTTGTTGGGATCGGCTTGCTGCTCGCTTGGAACGTGAATAGAAGCGGGAAGCAGGACGAACCGTTTCAAGGGATCAACAGCATCGCGGTCAATAGTCAAAAGGATGTCGTCCTCATAACGGATGGACACCAAAAGCTGACTAGCCTGTACCCCGATCGGACGCTACGGTACCAGCAAGTCCTGGAGCAAAATCCAGAAGAAGGCTTGGAAAATTTCACAGAGGTAGCCATCGACGAAGAAGGATATGCGTACGTGCTGATTACAAAGCTCGACAGCTTTGGCTTGCGGACTGTATCCGAGAGAATCGTGCGAATGTCGCCAGAGGGAGAAATCGTACAAGTCGTGTATGAAGATTCATACGGAGCGAACAGCTCGTACAAGCGAATTGGCAAGGTACGCTCCCTGCAAGTTGCGAAAGATCGCCTTTATTTTTATGTGTATCAACATCCTGAAGTAATTGCCTATCAATTTGTACCCTCTGATTCACCCCCCACACAACTCTATCAAATCCAATTGCCTAATGAAGTGTACGTCAATGAAATCACAGGAGTAGACCCACGGCATACCTATGTCACTACTAAACGCGGAGAGTTTTTTCAGGTCGACGTTCCCCAGGGAAGCGGGGAAGCTCAAGTAAAAGGTCCGCTCTACATTCACTCTGAACGCTCGGAAACGAATCGTACCGTCCCCGATCATGTCAAAGTGGGGCCAGCAGGTCGTCTTCTTTTCTACAATTCTGATCAAAATGTCATTGAACGCTTCGATCCCGCACATCCAGATGAAATCGCCTTGATGGTGCCTTCCAAAACATTCGAGCAGATCAAGTCGAGCGATAGCAGTGCCTTAACGGCGTTTGCTATAACTCCCCAGTATGAGATCGTAGTCGCCACAGACAGTCAACTCGCCTTCCTGGATCAACAAGGAAAGGTGATGACCAAGCTCACGTCCCCGTCTGTATCCGGAGAAGACCGCTTGAAGGAATGGACCTGGTGGACAGGATTGGGTGTGGCAGTTCTCCTGTTTTGTGTCATTCAGTTTCTGTTGTTTCGCCTCTTCCGGATTCCGTTGATTATCAAGCAAACGATTGTGATCGCCCCACTCATTGTTGTCCCTGTATTTCTTCAACTGGAGGGAACGAAGCTGACCTTCTCGTTTATGGAGAAGGAAAATCAAACCGATCTTCGTCTCCAAGCCTATGTTATTTCTACACTGATCGAAGGGGACAGGCTGGATGGAATCAATGGAGCGATTGACTACATGAATGCGGACTATCAAGCTATACAGGCCAACCTGAAAAAACTGGAGGTTCCAGACGATGTGAATGTGAACAGGGGGTTATATAAAACGATTTACAAATACAAGGATGGCGAATTGTTTCTCATGATGGATGACAATGACAGCGCAGAAGTGTTTGAGAATGTGTCCATTGATGATGAGTTCCGCAGTGTGGTCATGAAACGGGAGATCGTCTCGGGTAAAGCCCAGGATCGGACAGGCTACTGGATGTACGCGATGGCCCCGATCTACAACTCCGCAGGCAAGCTATCCGGTGTGTTGGAGCTAGGCAGAGAAATGAACGGGGTCCGCATACAGCACAACGAAATGTCCCGTGAGCTCGGTCGTGGCGCTGCGCTGGTGTGGTCGATCTGTGCGAGTCTATTTTTCCTTTTCTCGTGGCTGACTTACCGAAACATCCGCAATCTGCAAACGAACGTCTCCGATATGGGAAAAGGCGACTACAGTGTGGTGGCCAGGGTTCGTTCCATGGATGAAATTCAAAAGCTGGCAGAAAGCTTCAACCAAATGGCAAAGCGCATTCGTCAGTACATTTCGAATATCACGAGGATGAGCGAGGCGAACAATCGCTTTGTGCCGCAGCAGTTTATCCATTTTCTCGGGAAGGAAAGCATACTCGACGTGGAGCTGGGTGATCAAGTGGAGCGGGAAATGGCCGTTATGCGGATGAGTCTGCAATCGTTTCATGCCATCTCTCATCGCCTGCAACCAGAGACGACCTTCCGTGTCATCAATGCGTTTCTCAAACGTTTTGCTCCGATTGTGAACGAGAATCAAGGGATGATTACCGAATATCTCGATCCCGGGGTGCTTGCTGTTTATCCAAAAGAGGCAAAAGACGCGTTGGATGCGGCGGTACAGATGCGCCGTACGTTAGCAGACTATAACGAGCAACGGGCGGAAAAAGGATACGATCCGATTGAGTTGCGAGTTGCTCTGCATCATGGTCCGCTGATGCTGGGGATTATTGGTGAGGCGACACGTCTGGAGG
Source organism: Brevibacillus sp. AF8 (assembly GCF_021270385.1). Classification (NCBI taxonomy): domain Bacteria; kingdom Bacillati; phylum Bacillota; class Bacilli; order Caryophanales; family Paenibacillaceae; genus Brevibacillus; species Brevibacillus sp. AF8. The sequence continues at coordinate 97,104 of NZ_JAGQDN010000009.1, forward strand.
CTGCGATTATATCGGATCACGTCCGGGTGGTGGAGAAAATGGAAAAGATGGCGGAAACGCTCGGGGCCTGCATCCTGATGTCCGATTCGCTGTTTGCCAAGATGGGAGAGAGCACGCCGTATCGATATCGTGATTTAGGCTGGGTGCATATCGAGGGGGAGGCTCAGCCGATGCATTTGTACGACGTCTACGAGGGGGACGCTGAACAGATTCGTGCTCACAAGGATGAGACGAAGGATTTGTTTGAGCAAGCGATTGCGATGTATCAAAATGGGAGGTTTCACGATGCACGCTCCGCTTTTCTGTCCGTCATCAAGCAAAACCGCTGGGATCAGGCGGCGCGACAGTATTTCTACTTATGTGATGAATACGCACAAAAAGGGGCCGAGCGAGATTGGTCTGGCGAGTTGAAAATATCGTAGGAGCGGTGAAAAAGCGAAATGACGAGTCCCGAACCGAATCACAACCAGTGGAACTATTACGAAGAGATGCTTCGATGGCTGGATATTCATCTGATGCGCTTGCTGGCCGTGCGAGCACAGCAGGGGGATGATTATCCGCTCGATCAAATGAGGGGGGTGATTGTCACAGAGGAAGAAGTTGTGCAATTGCTCGAGGCAGCTCCGCCGGCAACGCTGCTATGGGAAGCTTTCGCAGAGCGGGTGGCAGCATGCGAGGAACGACTTCATGCCCTGCACATGCAAGAAGCGGGTAGCGTACCGATTTTGGCAGTGGCAGACGCTTTTTCACTCAACCCCTTCGAGCTGGGATGTTTATTTCTTTGCCTGGCAGTCGAGCTGGATCGGAAGTACGAAAAGCTGTTTGGCTACCTCCTCGATGATATTACATGCAAGTCACCTACTCCCGAATTGGCGATGCAGCTATTTTGCCGGACAGCGACCGAGAGAATAGAGGCCTGGACAGCGTTTGCGCAAAAAAGCAAGCTGGGCCGATTGCTGCTTTTTACCGAGGGGGACATGGGGGGCAGCGGCTCATGGCTTTCTCGGCCGTTAAAGCTGGATGAACGTATGCTGCACTTTTTGACGACAAGGGATGGAGGTGATGCCGGTCTGCCACCTTGGCTATCCTGGAGCTTGCCAGATCAAGAGCTGGAACCGTTGGTAGGAGAAAGTGCGATTCATTTGCAGGAGCGCTTTGACACATTATGGGAAACGGCAGGAGCAGATTCAGAGCGGATTCTCCTGCATTTGCATGGTCCGACTGGCGTTGGCAAAAGGCATCGAGTCAAGCATCTGTTTCATCGCGTCAGGAGACCAGTGCTGTTCGTCGATGCAGAGCGCTTGATCCACGAGGAAGCTTTTTCACGCAGATTCCAGCAGGTATTGCGGGAGGTGCAGCTGCGTCGGGGGGTGCTGTGCTTGCATCAGTTCGAGGTTTTTAAGACAGAAGAGGTCAAAACCGTTGGGCGAAAGCAACTGATGATGGATGAACTCGAAAGCTTTCTGGGCCCCATTGCCATTTTGGCGAAAAGTCAATGGAAGCCGGAAAACGCTCTGGGGAAGAGGATTTGGCTGGAAATGGAGGTGCCTGGTCCAGATGAAACGGAAAGGAGGCGATTATGGGAGAAGGGCCGTGCAGGCATGAGCTTTTCTCAAGAGATTGATGTAGGCGTTTTAGCCGGAAAATTCAAGCTGAATGCCGGGCAAATCAACCAGGCGCTGCAAAGAGCAAACGAGATGGCGATGCAGACGAAAGACGGGATCATTACGAAAACACATCTCCATGAAGCTTGCTTCCTGCAAATGAGGCATGCACTAGAAAAGCACGCCACGCGTTTGAGACCCAAATACAGCTGGGAAGAATTGATTTTGCCTGAGGAGCAACTGACTTTGTTGCGGAACGCCTGCAATCAGGTGACCTACCGAAATGTCGTTTTGGGAGAGTGGGGCTTTGGGCGAAAGCTCTCTTATGGCAAGGGCGTCAGCATGTTGTTTGCAGGTCCTCCGGGTACGGGCAAGACGATGTCGGCGGAAGTCGTGGCAAATGAACTAGGTTTGGAACTTTTTAAAATTGACTTGTCGCAGGTGATCAGCAAATACATTGGGGAGACGGAAAAAAACCTCCACCATATCTTCTCAGAAGCGAAGATCGGCAATGCCATCCTCTTCTTTGATGAAGCCGATGCCCTTTTTGGCAAGCGCTCAGAAGTGAAAGATTCGCATGACAAATACGCGAATGTGGAAACGGCCTACTTGCTGCAAAAGATGGAGGAGTACGAGGGGGTCTCCATTTTGGCGACGAATCTCTTGCAAAATTTTGACGAGGCTTTCATGCGCAGAATCAACTACGTGGTGAAGTTTCCTTTTCCCGAACCGGACTATCGCGAAGAAATATGGCGCAGCATGTTCCCGACCGATACGCCGCGAACTGCTGATATCGATTTTGAGTTTCTCGCGTCCAAGCTGCACATTGCTGGGGGAGGGATCAAAAATGTGGTTCTCGCTGCTTCCTTCTTGGCTGCATCGGAAGGCACGCCCGTTTCCATGAGCCATTTGATTGCGGCTGCGAAGCAGGAGTTAAAAAAGACGGGTAAGCTGCTATTGAAAGAGGATTTGGGGGAGTACGCCAACAGGTAGCGTGTCGAAGAAAGTGTATAATTTTACAAAATTAGATAAAAATTCATGTAAAACCATTAATTTGAATGTTATGATAAGTATATTCTGTCAAATAATGTCGAGGTGAGCGGGTATCAGTCAGTACACCGCCATTGCTGAAGTAGGAGAGACGCTGCTCGCTCTTTTGCGAAAAGAGATGACGCCGGAGCCAATTAGCCAACCCGAACTGATTGGTCTAAGCTCGCCTGCTCAGCCAGGAGATTTGGCCTTAGCCTTGTTTTTATACGAAATCCGGGAAAGTCAGGAGAGGCAGCACATGATGATCAGTGAAGGTACTGATCAGTTGCGATATCCCCCAATGACGGTCAATCTCTCCTACATATTGACCGCCCATTCCCCAGCGGAACAGCATACCCGCATGCTGGACGAGCACCGCATCCTCGGGCGTGCCATGCAGGTTCTCTACGACAACGCCATTTTGCGTGGCGATCAGCTTCAAGGCTCCCTTGCAAACATGGATACAGAGCTTCGTGTCGTCGTGGAGCAGCCTCCCGTTGATAAACTCATCCAACTCTTTCCGCATGTTCCGTACAAGCTATCCATCGGCTACTCGGTCGGGCCGGTTCATATCGATTCCACCCGAGTTCGTTCAACGAAGCGCGTGCTGGAACGGGATATTCGCATACGAGGGGAAGGTCATGGTTAATGGAGCAGCATTTCCAGGTGCGCATTCGTTCCGTCTTCTCGTATGCCGTCCGTCTGGTGGACATGTATACAAAAGGAGCTCCTTTTCGCTCGAGCTTGTCTGTTCGCTTGGCGAATCATCCACAAGTGCCCATAGAAAAAGGGGACGGATGGTATATCTTTACTGATTTGCCCGATGGGATTTACACACTCAACATAAGCAGCAGGGAGTATATGGATCGCTCCGTGACCTTCTCCGTGATCACCGGGAGCACAGCTTACTCCGAACGAATCGTTTACTTGCATCCGAGTCCAGCCTATCCATTCCGGTCAGGAGACTCCCTTGTTAGAGGGAGAGCCTGCGTGGCGGATGGTTCCCCAGCTGGCGGTGCCTGTGTGCAGGCTGTCATCTCGTATGAGCGAGATGCCCCGGTGAGATTGGCCGAGGATGCTGACAAAGAGGCCACGGAGCTAATCGTAGCCAGTAAAAAGGGCCAAGTCGATTTGGCTGACGCTTTTCTTCTCGAAACACCCACATGTAAAGGGACGATCATTCGTTTTGCAAGTCCCCCAAAAGGTCGGGTTTATCCCTTGACCGAACCTCTTTCTTTTGCCTACCCAAGAGGCACTGTCTTACTCCCACTGCTCGAAACGCACTGCGACGACAGAGGAGAATTCGTAGTTGCCCTTCCGTTGTTTCTGGAAAAAACTCATGCGCGTATGAAAATTGAAGTGCGGCGGGAAGAAGCCGCTGGTTTTGCCGAGCTTTCCATTCAAGCCGGTACGAACCAATCCATAGGTATCATCCAAATGAACAGACCTAAATAGGGTGATCCGGCAGTTGTTTGGCGTCGGTCCATGACATCCTGCTGCCTGATTATAGAGCAAGGCTCACGTATCAAAACGGCATTTTTGTAAGTGGTCAAGCAAGTGATGAAATTAATCGGAGGGAGGGACTGATTGCAGGTTTCTGCTGCTGATACATGCGGAACTCTCCAATCAGGTTACGATGCCAGAGTACCTATCACCAGGGGTGTATGTCGAGGAGTTTGATAGTGGCCCCGTTCCCATGGAGGGAGCGAGTACGAGCACGGCCGGCTTTATCGGGCTGGCCCAAAAAGGACCCGTTGCGGGATTGCCTGAGCTGATTACAGGTGTCAATGATTTCCGCAAGTTGTTCGGTTCCTATTTGTCTGAAAATGCATTTGGCGAATACCGCTATCTTGCCTATGCGGTGGATCACTTCTTTCTGAATGGTGGCTCTCGTTGCTATGTGATGCGGGTAGCGCCAGCAGATGCGAAGCCGGCTTCCAATGAGGGCAACAGCGAAGGGGCTGTCCTTCGGATTATGGCAAAAAACCCGGGGGCATGGGGAAATCAGATCCGCGTAAATTTGATTCCGTCGAGCAAGGCAAAAACGCAGATTTACGAGCAGCTAGGCGAAGCTGCTAAATACCGCGTGAAAAACAGTGCAGGCTTTCAAGCAGGTGATGTTGTTTCTTTCTACGACGGTGAAACGAAGCAGTACAGCGAAGTGGTTTCTTCGCAGGACAATGTGATCGAGTTGTCTACCGTGCTTACAGGAGACGTCATCGATAACAATCTGCTGCCGGTCAAGATTTTGTCCACATGCGAATTTACGGTGCAAGTCTTCTACAACGATGAGGCCGAAGAGTTCGACAAATGCTCGCTCAATGTCTCTGCTGCCAATCATGTCAGCAAGCTGCTGTCCAAGAGCAATATCGTCGAGGTCGAAGCAGGTGCTGCCCCAGCGAGCGCAGAAGTCATCCCTCCTTTTACCGTCATTTCAGGGATGGCGGAAGAAACGCAATCCGAGGGCGGAAAGACGGAATTCGGTCTGTATCAAATCTCATTGGCAGGGGGTAGCGACGGTTCTGTCGCCAATCTGTCAGCAGGCGAATACATGGGGGAGGACCACGGACCGGGAAAACGTACGGGAATCCAAGCCTTCATCGATAATGACGAAGTGAGCATTATGGCCATTCCGGGCGTGACAGACCCGAATGTGCAGCTTGCGCTTGTGGCTCATTGTGAAAACCTGAAAAGTTGCTTCGCCATCCTCGATATCCCACGCGACAAGAAAAAAGTAAGCGATGTGTTGACGCATCGCAATATTTTCGATACACAATACGCGGCCATCTACAATCCTTGGCTGCAAGTGTTCGATCCGTTGGACAAGCGCAACATCTACATTCCGCCATCAGGCTCCATGGCTGGTATATACGCGCGCTCGGACAACACCCGCGGCGTCCATAAAGCCCCGGCTAACGAGGTCGTACGTGGCTGCACAGGACTGGATTGCCAGTACAATACGGGCGAGCAGGATATTTTGAATCCGAAGGGAGTCAACCTGATTCGTGCGTTTACAGGTCAAGGAATTCGCGTCTGGGGCGCGCGTACAATGTCATCCAATGGGCTATGGAAGTACATAAACGTGCGCCGCCTGTTCATTTTCATAGAACAATCGATCAAAAACGGGACAAACTGGGTGGTATTTGAGCCAAATGATGAGAGGCTGTGGGCCCGCGTCCAACGCACGATTGATTCTTTCCTGACGCGCGTCTGGCGAGATGGCGCGTTGATGGGCTCAAGCCCTCAGGAAGCCTTTTACATCCAAATCGGCAGAAGCACGATGACGCAAGATGATATCGACAATGGCAGACTGATCTGCGTGATTGGTGTAGCTCCTGTCAAACCAGCAGAGTTCGTCATCTTCCGTATTACACAAAAAACATCTGATCAGCAATAATTCACGGAGAAAAACGGTGTGAGGAAAGGGGTACAGTATGGCAGATCGCAAGGATCCATACCGCAAGTTTCGGTATCGGGTAGAGATGGACGGCATTCAGCAGGCAGGCTTCAGTGAGGTATCGGGCTTTGATGCGTCTGTGGACGTAGTCGAGTATCGCGAAGGCAATGAGGTGATTACTCCACGCAAGCTCCCGGGCTTGGCGAAATACGGGAACATCACGCTGAAATGGGGCGTGACGGATTCGATGGATTTGTACAACTGGATGCAGGACACCATCCAGGGCAAGGTCGCACGCAAAACGGTAACGATCATTGCCATTAACGAAGCCGGAGATGATGTCGCTACATGGAAGGTCATCGAAGCATGGCCGACCAAATACACGGCCCCTGATTTTAACGGTACGTCCTCAGAGGTGGCAATTGAGCAGTTGGAAATTGCCCACGAAGGAATGACACGCACGAAATAATAGAAAATCCCGACGCCTAAGAGTGGCAAGGAAAAGGCTTTTCTTTGTCACTCTTGTTGGCCTCGGGTGATGAGGAGGATGACACCATGGCATTTAAAACGGAATACGAATTTGAGCTACCACGCGGCTATGTGGATGAAGAAGGAAACCTGCACAAGCGGGGTGTCATGCGCTTGGCGACGGCTGCTGACGAGATTTTGCCGATGCGTGATCCGCGTGTCCAGCAAAATCCCGGCTACCTGACGATTATTTTGCTGACGAGAGTGATTACCAAACTGGGAGATGTACGGGGAATAGATACAAGAGTGGTGGAACGACTGTTTACAGCGGATCTCGCGTACCTGCAAAACCTGTACAGACAGATCAATGAATTGGACAGTTCGATGTTCAAGACATCTTGCCCGAAATGCGAGCATGAATTTCAGGTAGATATGGCTTTTTCAGGGGCGCTGGAGGGAGTATGAGTGGGTATCCCGTCGACAAGATCTATGAAGAAGCCGCCTTCATCGCCTACTATTTTCACTGGCCTCACGACGAGATCATGTCGATGGAACACAAGGAACGACGGCGCTGGTGTGAAGAAATATCCGCCATCAATCGCAAGCAAAATGACGAACCGGAAAATGTTTTTGATGTGTTCAAGCGGAGGTGAGTCTGGTGTTCGGCAATGAGAATCCATATTACACCAACCTCCGATTTCGTGTGGACTTTCTTCCGTTTGGATTGGAGATGGATGGTATCTGGGTTGCTGGATTTAGTGAAGTGTCCGGATTGGCGGTTGAAACAGAGCTGGAGGAATACCAGGAGGGCGGCGTGAATCATTTCGTTCACAAGCTGCCGAAACGCAGCAAGTTTCCCAATCTGGTCTTCAAACGGGGGTTTGTGAGATCAAACGAGCTGTGGAGATGGTATGAGGACTTCCACTTTGGCCCGCCAGAAAAGCGCAAGCGCAAGCAAGGGGCAATCATTCTTATGGACCCAAACGGAAACGACGTGGGGGCTTGGGCATTTGAAGGGGCGTATCCGGTCAAGTGGGTTGGACCGGAGTTCCGGGCCACGCATGGAGAAGTGGCGGTCGAGACATTGGAAATCGTGCACCACGGCTTAAAATCGTATTTTTAAGCTGTATCCCGTCTGCAAGGAGCAAAAGAAACGATGATAACGATCAAGCAGCTCCCACCTTCGCGTCGCCCATCACTGCTGCCAAGAGCGTCCAACCAAAGCTTTGCACAGGGCATCATGCAAAAGTATCGGCACGGGGAAGGTCGCGATCCCGGCTACCTCGCTTTGATCCATCGTGATTTTTCGCCGAGTATCGGAGGGCAGGAAAACCACTTTCATCAGACCTTCATTCATGTGCGCATGCGTGCACAAGTGGACTCCTACCTCGGATTGAATCGCGAAAGGTTGCCGAACGGACAGGCTGGCTCACCAGGGGCAAAAGAGCGCGTGGTGATGACGCAAGCATCGGGATCAGGACGAAAAGTACGACCAGCTACTTTGATACATGAGCTTTTTCAGAAGTGGGCGTCATCCAAAATAATCGAGAAGGTTTACCTGCCACAGATCACGGTTATCTCAAATGGAAGAGATAGATATCGCAGGTCCAGCTATGTTCAATCTTCGGTTCAGCGAGGAAGCTCACTTGAAAAATGGCTCCCGCAGTGGCGGTTAAAAGAGCAGATACACCCAGCCGATTTTGCCGCGCCTCTTTTGAAAGCAATGGTTTCAGACAGCAAGGAAACGGTACGCGGAAGTTTTTGGACGCCTGAGACTCCCTATGTTTCACCGGAGTTTTTGGTACACACGGTGCGAATGGGTGATCCTGGTGGACGCAGGAGCTTGCAACATGAACTTGAACGGATACGGTTCGCGGCTAGAGTAGATGCAATTATGATTTCACGTGTCAGATCGACTCTTTCTGAAACTGGCCGATTCGAACAGTTTGGAGTTCGCCATTTTTGGCAGTTGATCCGCAGAGGGATGGATTCAACGATTGGGACGTGGTCTTTTCCAGTTTTGCTAAAAAGAGTAGAAGGACGGGCTGCGAGCTCTTTCTTGGACCGCTCGGTGTGGACGGAGAAAGCCGGAAATGACGGCAGAGATATCACAAGTCCAAGGACGATGAACGCGAATCCACGTCTACGTGTATTACAGCCGATTGTTTTCGCGAGAAGCCGTCAACATTTACAAGTAAAAAGCGAGTGGATGATAGAAACGCAGTCTGATGTTTCTTTAATCCCATTGGAACGGAAGATACTTCATAGCAATGAGCTTTCGAAGATGTTCTCGTCCTTAATGCCTCGCATACTTCATCGAGCGGATACTGGTCGGACCAAACAGCAGGCTGTAAGGGAACGCTTTAAACAGCTGTTCCATTTGGCTCAACAGTTTTCGAAGGCAGAAAGTGATCCTGTGCATTTTGCCGTACATGGTTCTGGACAGAGCTCGAAGCAGATAGACAGCTGGCGGGAACAACAGTCGAGTACTTTTTTACATTGGTTGCGTCAGCTTGTCCTAAGCCAAGAGCAACTGGCAACCATGTTGGTGTCTCGGGTTGAGCAGAAACCCCCTAGCATACCATTACATACGCTGCAACTGCTTCCATTTGAAACGATGGCAACAAAGAATCAAAGGAATCAGCGGACATACGAGTGGCTGCAACAGCGAATCTCACAGGAAGCTGGGTTGAATCAGATTGCTAGGGAGCAGTCCATTCGCTTGAGATCGAGCCATGGGCAATCTCATTTTGGTAACAAGAATGTGATTCCAGCTGTGTCTCGTGCTTCGTATCAGCAGCTTGACATGCTACAGCAAGAGTGGAGGACGGGTTCGCCGTTACACGTTTTACACTATATGCAAGGTCTACCGTTCCCATTGCGTATAACGCGTACCACAGATAGCTCCCGAACATTTCCGCTTCTCTCACAGTCAGTTGTCAGGAAATCGATCACTGCTTATTGGATTCAGAGCTACCAGTCCGCCAATGATCCTGTTTTCTTTGAAAAACGAGGATGGTTGAACCAACCGTGGGTCAAGCAATATCTTGAAACTCATAACGAAATCGAGCGTGAGCCAGCAGGTACAGCAAGTGCTGCACGATTTGTAGGGAATCGCTTCGTGCCTGTCTTCCGTGTGAATCGCCAACTCTGGCAGACACTACAGAATCGTATCGTAAGTTCTACCCATCACGAGACGAACGAGAAGTCTGTGATGGAGTGGGTGCATCTTCAACAGATGGCGGTAAAACAGCTGAGAGCAAGGGAGCTCCTTGCTACTAGAACTCAAGCGCCAAGGAACCTTTTGAATGAACCGGAGAATCGATCTCTGCATCCTGTGGCAGGTACGCCTAGTAGATGGTTGATACACCTGCTGAATGTTCTAACGAAAGAGAGTACATCGGTCAGTAATCATGTCCAGCCAGCTATTTATTTTCTGCAAAATCAGCACGTTTCTCAGATGTCAAACGAGATGGTACGTCAGCTACTGTCGTTTCAGAGTGAGAGGGGCAAGCAGACAAATGTTGCTTTCCCTTTCTCCAAGAATCAAGAAAAGCTCAGCCTATTGGGACGAAAAGCGACGATCTCGATGGTACACGAGCATGTGCATAGACCATTACGGCACACCGTCTTCCTAAAAAATGAACAGAGTACAAGTCAAGCATTCGTGCATTCACATCGTCATGATCGGGAAGCCATTTTCCTCAGGTTGAACCGCTTTGGTTTTGCAAAGCTTCGTGCCACAGATTGGATTGGACTTGGAGGAGCAGATCATCAGCAATTGCAAAGTACGTCTGCGAAGCCGTTTTCTACCAGCGAGGACGTCACTGACAGAAACTCATTGCGACAGCTAGCTGCTGGATGGAGTGTGGAACTAGGACTCACGATCCTCTTGCAAAAAAGCGCGAAGCTGGCAGCGATGAGCGAGTTTGCAAAGCTATCGTCAACAAGTGGGTTTGCAAAGGTAGGCTCAACAAGCACAAGTAGGAAAGCTTCCCCGAGCAGTGAAAAGCAATCGAATGATCAGTCAAGGTCTCGCAAGGGCGAAAGCAATCCATTACGAGAAAGCCGTCGCTCCCACTTCTTGCAGCAGACAGCCAACTTGCGGACCAACGCCGTTGCCCTACGTGCTCGCTCCTTTCTTCAAGTCATGGAGCAAATCAGAAAAGCTATCCAAACTGATTTCCGGACGGAAACATATGTCCAAAGCCATCACCCACTCTCGACTATTCTGAATCGTCACGATGCACAAATGGTTGTCCAGAAACAATGGGGACCATTCCATAGCCTTGTGCATGGTCAAATCGTGGGGATGCCCCGCAGTATCGTGCATGAGAGTGGAAACAGACGTGCAATCGAGCCACTCCAACGACAAGATCGAGTCAACAGATTGGAGCCATTTTCTCGCCACCATCCAATCAGCTCCGTTCCATTCGCGAGAGAAAAATCCATTGATTTAACCATGGACAGATTGCATTCTGGACAGTTCAGTCGCCGCAGCCGTTTTCAACAAAGCAACCAAGAGCAGATTCTGATGGTTAACCAGAAGATGCAGACGATCAAACAGCTAACTAGTGATTGGGCACAGGAGGCCGAGATTCGAGACGCTCGTCTCACTCCTCTGCAAAAAACAGGGCTATTCACGGAAAAAGTAGAACAGGCGGAAAAAAACACATCCCTAACACTTGTTCCAAAGCCAATGGTTGCAATGACGATGCTGCCTCCACTCCTGCAACGAATCCAACAAGCTCAAAGAGCGTCAGAAGAATCGGGGCTGCTTTCCCTGTCCGAAAACGCAACCCATATTCATCGACGAGGATTACGCACAGCGGACAGCCACACAAGCCCTGTGGCTACCGTTCAGTCGCCGCCGTCCATGGAGTACTTGCGAAAAAGCATTCAGCCTCAAGAAACCGCTGTGCAGCAGACGACAACACTTCCACCCCAGCGACAGGTCGACTTACACGTGCAAGAGGGGGCTGGCAATCAGAGGTCGCTGCCCCCACAAGAGGTGGATCGATTGATGGATAAAATGATGAAGGAGCTGGACAAGCGCCTCACTCAGGAGCGGCAGCGACGAGGTTTATAAGCAGGATTTGCCGCATGCTCAGACGACTATTTCTTCGGTAAAGAGAGGCAAAAGCCAATGATGGGTCAGGAGAAAAAGGCCAAAATTTTAGTGGATCGCAATGGGCAAGGTGACTTCAAGGAGAGTATTTCTGTTCTCTTTAACCCTTCGGAATACAAGGTAGATGCTTCCAATAACTACTCTTGGCAAAAGATATTGGGGCAATCTGTACCAGTCGGAATGTTTACGAGCGGTGATATCGAGACATTATCGGTCGACTTGTTTTTTGATACATACGAGGCAGGAGTGGATGTGCGTGCATTCACCAATCAGGTGCTGGGACTGATGGCCGTAGAAAAGAAAATCAGTACACCACCCCTATGCAAATTCGTCTGGGACAGCTTTCAATTCACTGGTGTTGTCGAGAAGGTTTCGCAGCGATTCACGATGTTTCTCGATCAAGGCACACCGGTGCGAGCCACGCTAGGCGTCACATTTAAAGGCACGAGCGTGAAAAAGTCCGCGGACGATATCGGGGCCGCAAGAGAAAAGGTCGCACAACAGACAGTCAACCAAGGAGATCAGCTGTACTTGATGGCGTATCGCTCGTACAATGATGCGTCGAAATGGCGAAACATTGCGAACGCCAATCGGATCGACAATCCCAGACTTCTAAAACCGGCTACTACCCTGCATGTGCCACTTGTGAGGTGACGAGGGCATGAGCGAATTGAAATTGACGACAGACCGCCATTCCTTCGATGACCTGCGCCAAACGTACAACAACTTTCATTCCCCAGCCCTGGAAATACTCGTTGGAGGGAAAAAGCTGATCAGCCAGGTAGGTGTCGCCATTACCAAAGCAACGATCAACTCTAGCTTGGAAGGCAAAGCAGATACGTTTTCGTTTTCAGTAACCAATGCTTTTGATACGGCAGCGTGGGAGTTCCGCTGGGTAGATGACTATTTGGTTCCTGGCAACGAAATTGAAATTCAGATGGGCTATGGAACCGAGCTATCCAGTCTCTTTTACGGACACATTACAGCCGTTTCGTTTGCATGCGAGGAGACGCCTACCATAACGGTAAAAGGGATGGACAAATCGTTCCTGCTTATGGTCGATAACAAGTCTACCTCCTGGAATAAAAAGAAATACAGTGATGTCGTGAAAGAGCTGGGACAAAAATACGGCTTGTCAACGCATGTGGATGATACGGTTCAGACAATCGAGACCATTACCAAGACAGTGGCCGAGACTGACTTTCAGTTTATCAATCGTCTTGCGAAAATTTGTAACTACGACTTTTTTATCGTCGGGAAGAACTTGTATTTCCGTAAGCCACTGAGCAACACGACGCCGGTCCTTACCTTGATCTGGGGAGTTTCCTTGCGCAGCTTTTCCGTCGATGTGAACATTGCTTCTCAAGCCTCCTCCTATACGGTGCGATGGGTAGACAAGGACAAAACAACGGTGCTCCAGGAAGCGAAAGCAACGAGCGCAGATATCGGGAAGCTCGGGACCAATTCGAAGACAAGCGCTGATCTGCTACGAGCAATCGGTGATTATTTTGATAAATACGAGTTTACGAAAAAGCTGGACTCACCTGAGGAGATAAAGGCGGTCGCGAAGGCACGCCTGAATCAGCTCGCCATGAACCTTCTCGACGGCAACTGCGAGGCCATCGGTTTGCCAGAAATTCGTGCTGGCCGCTATATCACACTAGAGGGCATGGGGAAAAAGCTGAGTCAGCCTTATTACATCACATCTGTTACACACACCATCGATGTGGCATCAGGCTATGTCACGACGTTTCAAGTGAAGGGAAATACGATATGAGCTTTGATCATTGGTTCTACCAGGATGAAATAACAGAAGAAGAACGGGCAAAAATCCATGGTGTCATTGTCGGGATTGTGACGAACAACGAAGACCCGGAAAAGCTCTCGCGTGTGAAGCTGAAGCTGCCTTTGGTTGATAACGAGCGGGAGACAGATTGGGTGCGAATTGCCACGCTTTTTGCAGGAAAAGATCGCGGCAGCCTGTTTATTCCGGAGGTAGGCGACGAGGTGTTGGTCGCTTTTCACTGGGGAGATGTACGCGAACCATTTGTGATTGGGATGTTATGGAATAAGGAAAACAAAGGTCCGGAAATGGCGGAGAAAAACAACATCCGAAAAATCACGACCCGTGCAGGCCATGAAGTGATTTTCGGCGATGATCCGAATGACGGGAAGATCACGATTGCCACGAAAAAAGGACAACAGGTGGAACTGTCGGACAAGGATGAGAGTATTGTGCTTACGGAGAGCAGTGGAAACAACCAAGTCGCTATTAAAGGCGGTAGCACCAATGAAGTTACGGTGAAGAGCGGCTCAAGTACGATTACGTTGAATGCAAAAGGGCAAGTGACCATTCAGTCAGACACATCGCTGACAATCAAGTCCACCCAGTTGAATCTGGAGGCGCAGGGAGCCATGTCGATTAAAGCAGGAGCGTCTCTGAACATCAAATCTGACGGCATCGTTGCCATCAACGGCTCGGTGATCAAATTGAATTAATTCATGGGGGGATTCCATGCAGCAGCCATTCGGTGAAAAAGGATGGAAGTTTCCTATTCAGGTGGATCAGGCTACAGGCCGTATTCGCTTGTCCGACTACGAGGATGACATCGCTGAAGCGATCCGCATCATTCTTTCCACAGCAAAGGGTGAGCGTGTGATGCGACCGAAATTCGGGAGCGGATTGCAAGGTTTTATGTTTGATGGCACGGATGGAACGAGCCTAGCTTTGCTCCAATCAGACATCGCAGAAGCGATCATGATCTGGGAACCGCGTGTGCGGGATGTCCAAGTGGAGGCCAAGGTCGACAAGACTCATTCCGAAACGGTGAACGTTACGATCAGCTATACCGTACGTGCGACAAACAAAGGCTATCAGCTGTTGTATCCTGTCCATCGTCTCGATCCACGTGGATAGCACAAGAGTCACAATCGTATGAAGAATTCAGGAAGGGAGGTGGGTAATGTGAAGCCACCTTTGGTCGATCCGCGGGACATGCAGGCAGTCATCCGGAAAATGCGTGAAATGGTGCCATTCTACACACCGGAGTGGCGCTTCACTCCAGAAGATCCTGATGCGGGTACGGCATTATTTCTCCTTTTCGCAGACATGCTGATGAATAATCGTGATCGCTTGAATCAAGTGCCGGAGCGAAATTTTATCGCTTTTCTCAACATGCTTGGTGTCGGGATGGCTCAGGCAAGACCGGCAGAAACCTTTTTGGCATTTGAATTGAGTACGGGCGTGCAAAAGCCAGTGTGGATTCCGGCGGGTACAAAGGTTTCGGGGAAGTCTGCCCTTGGCGATGAAGTGGTTTTTGAAACCGATCAGCCTATGCTGGCTACCCCCTCTCTCCCGACAGATTTGTTGTTTGCCAATGGCAGTCGAGACTTTTTAACAGATGTAACGTGTTGGCTTGGAACAAATACACCGCTCCCGCTATTGGACTGCCAGACTTTGCCTAATCACCAGGAGCATTGCTGGTATTTGGGGCACGAGGACTTGTTTTGTTTAGGGGAGAGTGCTTCGATCCAGCTCACGATGGTGTCCAATCAGGAACGCTATCTGGAATCCTTGCTGACCGAGAAGCTGGCGAATCCAGAGCTGGTCGAGTGGACGTATCAGTCAGAGGGCGAATGGGTTTTGTTCGACAAGATCGAAGCTGATCTAAATCGGCTGCGCTTGGAAAAAAAGCAGCGGAAAAAATGGGAGCCTAGTCAAGTGCAAGGAATCGAAAACCGTTGGCTCCGCTGTAGAGTGAAGCCAGGCATGATTCATGAGTGGATGAAAAATGGCGGGAGCACCTCTCTGACCCAAATCCAGATGAAGACGGATTATTTGCCGACAGATGATCCGAAGGGCCTTGCACCCGACATGCTTTTCTCCAATGATGTACAGGTTTCTGGGAGTGGTTACCTTGCGTTTGGCGAGCAGCTTGCACCTTATGGCATGTTTTTTTTGTCCTGTGAAGAGGCGTTGACGAAGCCTGGAAGTACGGTTGCCCTTCGTTTTCGAATGAAGACAGTGCCCTATCCCGCTACGCATCTTTCACAACCGGAACCGAAATGGAAATGGATCATGAAGGAGTCTTCCTTTGACCCTCCTGCGACGACACCCGTCACGGTCAGCAAGGTGGTATGGGAATACTGGAATGGCAGTGGATGGATGGTGCTTCTGTCAGGAGAGGATCGGGAGAAGCTGTTTGCCGGCACCGATTCGGATGAGGAGATTGTGGTTGCCTTTACGTGTCCAGATGACTTGCAGCCGACAACCGTGCAATCCCAGTATGGTTATTGGATTCGTGTGAGAATTCTTCAGGTGGAAGGCTTATACGGCCCAAATCCTGTATACATGGCCCCGTGGCTGGAAGATATGCGTCTGAGCTACTCGTACCGAGAGTCGCTGCATGAGCCGGAAGCGATTCTCATACAGAACGACTTGGATTGGCAGCAACCTGTCGGTACAGGCAATTATCAGGGGAGCTTCCAGCCGTTTTTGCCGCCCGAATGCCTGCACCCCGCCGTCTACTTTGGATTTGAGCAGCCGCCATTACAAGGACCGCTTTCTTTCTACTTTTCTTTTCTCCCAATGGAAGAATCCCCAGGGGCTGCTCCGGTAGTGCAATGGGAGTACAAGCGGGGAGAAGCAGGAGCAACGACTTGGGCCAAGCTGCAGACGATTGATCAGACCACTGGTTTTACGGAAAGTGGTACCGTGCGTTTCGCTGGTCCTTTTGATATGGAAAAAAGCAAAATGTTTGAACGGGAGCGTTATTGGATTCGCGCCGTCAACGTAGACAATCGTCTTGGAGGAGGCACTTCGGATGCACGACATCCCGTGCTAAGCGGCTTTTATCCGAATACGATACGAGCCATTCAACAGGAGACGATTCGCAATGAAATGGCAGAGCGAATAACAGAGGGGCCACAAGCCGAGTACAGATTGATCCGACATCCCGTCATGGGCGAAGAGGTATGGGTAGATGAAACAGGCTTCTTTTTGCCGAGTGAACGAAAGAGCTGGCTGGAACATCCAGAAAATCGGGTGGAGCTTCTCTATGATTCTGAAGGGAACGAACAAAAATGCTGGGTTCTGTGGAAGCGAGTAGAGCATCTGCACGATTCTGGCCCGGATGATCGCCATTACTGCTTGGAGAGTGCTAGCGGAAAAATTTTGTTTGGCGATGGCCGACACGGTAGGGAGCTTCCACAAACCGGACTCGGTTCCGTAAGGGTGACGTATAAGGTTGGTGGGGGAGCGGCAGGGAATCTTTCAGCAGGACAGTTGAATCAACTGGAACAATCGATTCCGTTTGTCCAAGCTGTCAGCAATCCGGTGCCTGCGATTGGGGGAAGTAATCGGGAATTGCTGACGGAAGCCTTGCAGCGCGGTCCTCAGACAATCAAGCATCGTTATCGAGCGGTGACGGCTGAAGATTTCGAATGGCTCGTCCGCGAAGCGCATCCGGGGATAGTCAAAGTGAAGTGTTTGCCGAATCGGAACAACCGACTGCAAAAAGAAGCAGGGCATGTCACTGTGATCGTATTGCCCGCAGTGGGAAGCTTCGGGACACCATTTTTGGAGCTCCGGCGTTCTGTCACGAACTACTTGCTTACACATGCGGCAGCGACAATAGCCTCTCCCGAACGGATTCATGTCAGGGAGCCTGTCTACTTGGAAATTGCGGTGACGGCAGAGCTGGCAGTGGGGGCTTTGGAGGAAATCGTTGAAGTGGAGCTGGAGACACTCGGCAAGCTCGCGAGATTCCTTGACCCGATTTCGGGAAATCTGCATGGTGGGGGCTGGGAAATAGGCCAGCGTGTACACCCTTCGCTCTTGTTTGCCTTGTTGAAATCCGTAAAGGGCGTCCGCTTTGTGGATCATTTGACCTTGGCTGTATTTCGAACAGAAAATGGGCACCGAAAAGAAATACTCGCTTCTGAATACGAAACGATTGTACATGGGATCGTCACAGAGGGAGCACATCGAATCAGCGTCCGCGTTCACGAAGGCTAGGCTTTCTTCCCACCCAAACATTGAAAAAGGAAGTGTGCACTATGCTTCCATCCAAGAATCTGGATGATCGCCACTTTGAAGAGATCGTCGAACAAGCAAAAAACGCGATCCCCAAGCTGCAGCCAGAGTGGGGGGATCACCGTCATCACGATCCCGGCATTACGCTTTTGGAGATGTTCGCGTGGTTGATGGAAATGCAGCAATATTATCTCAACCGGATAACCGAAAAGAACGAACGCAAATTTTTGCAGCTCATGGGTGTACACCCAAAGGACCAGTCATGTGCAATGACAGATGTAACGTTTTTCGACGTGTCAGAAGAAGCGATCCTTCCGGAGAAGACGAGATTGTTCGCGGGGAATCTTCCTTTCGAGACGGAACATTCGCTTGTTCTGGTACCGGCCAGCCTGGAGCGAGTGCTGGTTCATACAGAAAGCGGGACGGCGGATGTGAGTTCATCGAATGCGCATAACGGTGTTTCCTACTACGCATTTGGCCAGGAACCGAAGACAGGAAACAAGATTTACTTGGGCTTTGATCGACCGCTGCCAGTGGGGAAAGCAGTCTCCATCGGATTGCGCCTGTTTGAGGACTATCCTGTCCCAATTGCCCCGCTTACGCCCACATCGCTTTTCGTTCCATCGGCCAGCCTCGAGTGGGAGTACTACGGACAGAACGAACGAACGCAGGAAATGGGGTGGAGTCCGTTGCCACCAATCTCGGATGAAACGATGAATCTCTCCTTCTCCGGACGAGTCCTGATCGAGCTGGAAGGAACAATGAAGCCGCTCATGCTTTACCCTGCCAATGATCGGCCGCGTTTTTGGCTCTGTGCGACATTGCGAGCAGGTCGATTCGAATTGGCTCCTCGCATGGAAAAAATCGAGCTGAACACCGTGAGTGTCATCCAACGAGAAACCTTCAGTCAAGTATGGGAGTTCGATGGAACGGGGCAAGCGGATCAGACGATCGTCCTTTCCAGTTCGCTATCGTACGACGGCACTGTGGAGGTTCAATACAAAAAGGGGCAATATTGGCAAAGTGGATGGGATCAAGATGAACCAGACCAAGCCGATACAGGCGTATTTTCGTTTCGTGTTTCGCGTGACCCAGAACAGGGCACAACGATGATTCGATTTGGAAGTGCAACGCCAGAAGGTCGCAAAAATATTCGGGTCATCGCCTATCGGAGTGACTTTGCAGGGCAGCGGTTCATTGGAGAAAGCAATGGATTGCCACATCAAGTGTTTCGGCTGAATGTCCAATCGATCTTGCCGGAAACGTTTGTCATTCAGGTAGCGCGTCAGGATGAAGGCAGTCCGTTGCCCGTCTGGGAAGACTGGTCGCTGGTCACTGATTTTGACCGATCAGGACCACAGGACCGCCATTTTATGCTGATTGATGCAGACGGGGCAGAAATTGCGTTTGGCAACAATGAGCACGGAGCCATTCCCGAAAGACTGGAAGGCATGGCGGGTATTCGGATCATATCGTGTCAGACAGGTCAAGGTGCGAGGGGGAATGTGCAAGGAGGTCAAATTACCCGATTCCTGCCGCTCGCCCGGCAGCGAACCATTGCGCAGGTGACGAATCCCCGTCCAGCCTGTGGGGGAAGCGAACGGGAAACGATTGATGAAGCCAAGCGCAGGATGAGGACGGAATGGAAAAAACCGCAGCGGGCCGTTACAGCAGAAGATTATGAGGCCATCGCGCTATCGACTCCCGGATTGCGAGTGGCCCGGGCGAAGGCAATCCCCCTGTACAAAGTAGGGGAAATGGGAGCTTCCGAGCAAAATGCAGCCGCTCAAATGACCGTCGTCATCGTCCCATTCAGCGATCAGCCGACACCACTGCCAAGTGAAGGCTTCCTGTGTACTGTTCGCCATCACTTGGAACAGCGAAGGCTCCTGACGACAGAAGTCCATGTAGCAGCTCCTGCCTATATCAAGGTGACCGTTTTTGCGACAATCATGGTGGAGCCTGCATTTGCAGACAAAAAGCAAGTGGTGCTACAAGCATTGCAGCGATATTTGACACCATTGGATCTGCACAATCCTTCGACTCACCAAGGAAAAGGATGGGAGTTTGGCCGACCTGTTTATAAAAGTGATCTCTACGAGGTGTTAAACCAGATCGAGGGTGTGCTGTACGTGACGGATTTGTGGGTTTCCGCAGAGGGCACAGGCATCGTCAGGGACGAAGGGGGCGATATTCAGATTCCGCGCCATGCGCTGGTGTACTCAGGAGAGCATGTTCTGGAGCTCGTTTTGGATAGAGAAAGATAGACGTGAACAAACGGAGGAGTGGGCGTGGATACAATGAATCGTTTCTTTTCCCTGAACAATCCGTCCGATTGGCAGCGGGGGGCCTGGTATAACCTTCACGTCTCCAACGAGGGGATCGCGCTAAATAAATCGCCCGAATATGTGATCGATCATGTGCATCAGGCTGGGACGACACATCACTCTCGACTCTTGGATTTTGCCATGGCACGCGTTGGTTCGTTGCTTTGGCTGGATGAAAGCGGGCAGATCACGCATTACGATGACAGCAACAACTTCAAGGAGACGGTGTTTCGGGCTGGACGCGGGTTGTTTTCCAGAGATTCGTTTCTCGTCGCTGACGATGAATACGTGTACATCATCGACCCCGAGGCGAGGCGAAAAGTCGGAGCGTATTCCATAGCCAATGGCCAGTGCGTTTGGAGCTGGGAAGAGGGGGAGGAACCGCGGCTTTTTCCTTTGGATGCAGGGCTGGATGGAGAAGGACGTCTTTACATCGCGACACCTGTGGTGGTAGATGGAGACAATGTACGGAAGGAAATCGCAGCGGGAACACAAGTCATCGTCCTTCGGCTGAATCGGGCAGGCAAAGTGGACGCTACATACGTGCATGAGGAATTGAAAGTAACAGAGACATCTGCACTCCGTGAGATCAGGCGAAGAAGGTTGTTTCGTCTGTCCGTTGCCGAAACGGGCATGGCCTATCTATTTTTGGCACAGACGAATCAAGTGTTTCGGTTCTCTTCGGAAGGCGCCGATGTGTGCACTCTGGCGATTCCGTCAGGCACCAAGCCCGCGGGATTTGCAGTGGGTCCAGGTCCCATCCTCTATGTGGGTGATAGTCGTTCCATCGATTCGGCCCATGATCATACCCGATTCATTTTGCGTTTTCAACCTACGGGAGAAGCACTTGCGCCATTGACCAATTACCACGGTCGAGCAGACAAGCTTGTTTTTGATCACCAGCAACGATTGTACGTTTGGGATGCGCAGAAAAATGTTCTGACTATGATGAGGCTCGTCTCGCGGACGTCCAACCTGGATGCGACGGGAATACCGATGGGCATCTACTTCTCTCGTGCATTGGATAGCACGGAATTTGAAACGGTGTGGCATAAATTCACGCTGGAAGCAGACATACCGGAAGAAACGCAGTTACTCATCTCGACGTTTTCTTCTGATCGAAAAGAGCAGGTGATTGATGGAGCCGTACGCAATCTGGATGATTTTTTGCTGGAACCCGGCATGGACTGGAAAACCAAGCTGCAACGGACGGCTACTCTATGGTCAGAGCCGGTAATCAATGCTTCAGATGCACTGTTTCATTCCGCACAAGGCCGCTATTTATGGCTCAAAATCGAATGGCTCGGTACTGACCGCCACTCGCCGCTCCTCAGGCAAATGCGGATTTACTCGCCGCGCGACACATTTTTGCGTTATCTGCCAGCGACTTATCAAAGTGAACCTGCCAGTGCTGATTTCTTGGAGCGCTTCCTCTCCCTTTTCGGGACGTTTTACTTGGAGCTGGAGGAACAGATTGATACCATCTCACGTTTGTTCGATCCTGATACGACACCTGGAGAGTTCGTCCCTTGGCTCGCTTCCTGGTTAGGGATGGGCAGGGAAGAGCATTGGACAGAGGCACAGCGCCGAGAGCTGATTCGTCGCGCACCGGAGCTGTACGCAGAGCAGGGTACTCGTGCGGGATTGGAAAAGATGGTACAGCTGTATACCGGGGAGCGCCCGATGATCGTTGAGTATTTTCAAATCAGGGACATGAAGGCGATTCCGGAGCTGCACGAGCTAATCTCTTCCTTGTACATGGATCATCCGTATCAATTTTGCCTGATCGTTTCGCAGGAATGCGCGAAAACAGAGCGAGAGCAGTCGGTTCTGCAAAAGATTTTGGAAGATCAAAAGCCTGCTTTTACAGAGGCGAAGCTCATCGTCCTGCGACCGGGCATCTACGCCGACCTCCATAGCTACGTAGGAATTAATTCTTATTTGACGGAGCCGTCGTTCCTTACGCTTGATCAAAATTTATCCATGCCGTACAACACGGTGCTAAGCGGAAAGGACCGCAGCAGACGAATCGATTATGACACGAGGATTGGCCTGGATGCAGAGCTGGAGTAAGAAGCCGAGATTTTTACGCAAAGTGGGGTGTTCGAGATGAAGAATCTGCGTTATTTTCCACATGAACGGAATGTGTATTTCAAAGGGAAGCTGTTGACCGTCAGAGATTTCGAAACAGAACAGCGCTATTTCAATGACAAGCGTCGACTCACCAATCGGTTGCTTCACGGGGGTGGAGTGGTATGCGGTTTGCAGGTGATCGCTGTGGACGAAAAGCAGATTTCGGTCGAAGCTGGAGTCGCTCTCGATTATCTCGGGAGGGAAATCGTGCTCCCTGAGCCTGTGAAGCTGAAGCTGTCCATGATGGAAGGCTTTAGCAACAACGATTACGCGAAAAATGTGTACGTCTGCTTGGCCTATGATGAAAAAGGCAAAGAACAGGTCTTCTCCGTCTCCGAAACCGTCGAGCAGGAAATGGCTGAATACAACCGGGTGGCAGAAGGATACCGGCTTTTTATTAAAGAGGAAGCACCACATCCCGCTTCCATCGAAGGGGTGCAACTGGTAGAGCAAAGAATGCTCCTCTATGCAGATCAACAGGTGCGCATTTGGCAGGCAACTCCGCGATACGTCAATCCGGGTGAAGTATTTACCTTGCAGTTGCACATCGAGAAGACGGTACAAACCTCACGCGTGCAATTCCACTACAAGCTGAATGCGCTAGGGCTGACAGTCTTGGAAAGCAGCGACGGTAGCGTATCCTTCTTAGAGCCTGTTGACGCGAAAGAGACGGATTACGTCATCTCCATTCCGATCAAGGCTGGCTGGGATCGCGGTACGGTGGAGCTGACAGTGCTGGGTGGCAAGGCAGAGGTTCGACTCGGCGATCGCTTGGTGCATACCGATCTCGTCTCTGTAGGGAAAATTGAAATCACGCCAGACGATCTGGTAGAGCGGCTTGTGTCCGATTACTACAATCGCAAGCTGGATCAGGTGACACAGGCAAACGAACAGCCTTTTCTTTATTTGGCAAAAGTATGCTTGCTGCAAATGAATGCGACCTATGTCATTGAGAAGGTCGTTCCTGTTCCGTTTGGGGAGTACGTGTATACGCCAGCGCTTTTGCAAAAGCTTGCGTTGCGTGTACAGAAGGGAAAGCCAGTCGAGCAAGGGTCCCCTGGGGATTCCTTCCGGGTGACCACGCGTGTGAAAGAAATCGCGGCAGGCGATAAGCCGCAGTTCGATGTGAGCTACGATCATCTGGCGTCTGTCTACCAGTTTGAGCTTGGACTGCCCCGACCAGGAAAGACAAATGAACAAGTAGCAACGGGCGTGGTAGAAATACCGATTGAGCCATACTCCTCCAACTGGCCGTTTGGAGTCAAGATTGGCAATCGTTATTTTTCTGAGGAGCTCAAGCATTCTCTCGGAAAAGGTAACGTGTATGTCAGTGCAGGAATCGAGGATTTTCATGCAGATGTGATCGATGAGTTGCTTTCCCAACATGAGCAAGTGATGTACGGGCATAGCAGTGTTTTTGATGATTCGGAGTATGCGACAGATGCAGCGCATTTTGCCGTGGGGGTCATCGTCTATCCGCAGAAAGGAACGTTTCGGATCGGCGTCCAGGTGAAGGGACCTGTTCAGACAGATCGGGCAAGGATCAGATGGTGGGCGATCAAACCGCTGGCAGCTGGGACAGAGGATGAGGTGTATCAAGATTCGCAAGAGTAGCAAGGTTTGCTTCATTCTGTATTTATGCTACACTTTCTTAATGTAAGTACATATCAGCGTAAGACGGGAGGAGATCCAATGGCAACACATATCACAGATCATTCCGTTTTGAACAACGGGGTGAAGATGCCCTGGCTGGGTCTGGGTGTCTGGAAGGCAAAAGACGGAAACGAAACGTTGGCCGTCCGATCCGCGATTGAGGCGGGGTATCGCAGTATAGACACGGCAGCTATCTACGGCAACGAAGCAGGCGTAGGCGAAGGAATCCGTCAAGCCGGGATTGATCGCGATCAATTGTTCATCACGACCAAGGTATGGAATGCGGATCAAGGCTACGAGTCAACGCTGAAGGCTTTTGATGAAAGTATGAAAAAATTGGGTACCGATACGCTGGATTTGTACCTGATTCACTGGCCCGTAAAAGACAAGTATGTCGATACATGGAGGGCCTTAGAAAAGCTGTACCGCGATGGATATGTACGTGCGATTGGCGTCAGTAATTTTCATAGCCACCACCTCGAGGATTTGCGTCAACATAGCGAGATCATTCCGGTTGTCAACCAAGTCGAGTATCATCCATTGCTTACCCAAAAAGAATTGCATGCGTATTGCAAAGAGCATCACATTCAACTAGAGGCATGGAGCCCGTTGATGCAAGGAAATCTCGACCATCCTCTCTTGGTGGAATTGGGACAAAAATATGGCAAGTCTCCTGCACAAATTGTGCTTCGCTGGGATTTGGAAAACCAAGTGGTAACGATTCCGAAGTCGATCACACCTGAGCGGATTCGCCAGAACGCAGATGTTTTTGACTTCTCCCTCAGTGCAGAGGATGTAGAAAAAATCACTGCCCTAAATGAAAATAAGCGTTTTGGGCCAGACCCGGATCATTTTGATTTTTAAAAGGACAATCACACACATAAAAAGGGGGCCGCGTCAGAACGGCTCCCCTTTTTCTTATACATGCCTTCGATAAGCACATATTCTGTTGTACATTGATTTGTCGGCAAGCTTCAGAAACAGGGTAATGTCGGGGTGGAGATTGGCTTCAATAATCCATACCCGGCCACTTGCGTCAATCCCCATATCCAGACCAAAGACTTTCTGGCTCGTGTAATAGCGTGCCAATCGTTTCGCAGCGAGTATGGCGATTCTTCGCAGGCGAGCAATGATCGTGGAGGTGGAAGCACCGCGAATCGATGAGCGTTGAATGGCTGAACGGATCGGCAGCACCCGCCCCTTGCTTCTTTTGACATTGGTGATGATATAGCCTCTGCCTGCTACTTTTGCAAGGATTCCGGTAACGGCCCAGGGAGAGCCTGATCTTTTTTGGACCATCACTCTTACATCGAACAAGGCACCATTGACGCGTGCCAGTGAGATACCGCGCTGAATCAGATAAGAGGTCGTTATTTTTCTGCGCAAATACCTGTAAGTCTCCAACTTGCCACGCAACGTGTAGTGTGCAGGTCCACGTTGGACGCGGTAACGGCCCTTGGCTTTCCGTGTGATGAGCATGACGCCAGCACCACCACTTCCTGTTGCTGGCTTGACGATCACCTTTTTGTATTGATCCAGAAATGCATGCAAAGACTGTTTAGAAAAACGAGCTGTCCGGGGTAAGGCCGAGCCAAGCGCAGAACTTGCTCGGAGCAGGTTATGCTTGGTCAGTTTTGATTTGCTCTTTTTGCCCAAGAAGGTCATTCCCCCAATCGAGAATGGAAACGTAGCTATTTTGCTGTCAGTGTATGTCCTATCTGGTTTCCGCGTCTGTGGGAATGACCTCATAAATAGAAAATAGGTAGGGGAGCCTTTGGATTCGCTCTTTACTATGCTTTATTTTTTCGTATACTGAAAAGTAGCATATTCGTTTCATCAGATGAAACGATCGGAACAAAGTAGGAAGCAGGTGTCAAACACTTATGGAAGAAGAACAAAAAGCAAACGTTCGAGCAGTCGATCGGGCTTTGGATATCCTGCTCTGTTTTACGGACGCAACGGATCTGGGCCTGAGCGAGATAGCGAGTCGACTCTCCTTGCATAAAAGTACCGTGCATCGTTTGCTGGCAACGCTGGAGAACAAAGGGTTTCTGATACGAGATGTCCAGACGGAGAAGTATCGACTTGGGTTTCGCGTTTGGGAGTTATCCGCCAATTTGTCGCAAAACGATGATCCAGCGACTTTGCTGCTGCCGGAGATGGAGCGATTGCGGGATTTGGTGGAGGAAACGATTAGTTTGTACGTGCGGGATGGAAACGAGCGGATACGCGTACAGGCAGTCCAAAGCAAGCAGCCGATTCGCAGGGTGGCGCCAATCGGAGCGCGTATGCCACTTGCGGTGGGGGCATCCAGCAAGGTACTCGTTGCTTACGCAGAGCCTTTCATTTTGCAGGAAGTCATCAGCGATCCGAATTGGCCTGACTATGTGAACAAGGAGTCTTTCATTGAGCAATTGGATCAAATCAGGAAGCAAGGCTTCGCGACTAGCGTAGAGGAACGGGAGCTGGGGACAGCAGCCGTAGCCGTCCCGATATTCAACCGCAATGGACAATTGGTAGCGTCAATAGCGGCGTCGGGTCCTTCCAACCGCCTGACTCCTGAAAAAATGAGCCAATATGCTCCTTACATCATGGAAGCAGCCTATCGGATGGGGAAAATGATGAAATAACGAAGAAGCCAGCACACCGCTATGGAGGTGCTGGTTTTTTGTTACTCGAATAAAAAACTTTACTTAAGTTAATTTATATACTATGATAAACGAAAATGGAAATATGGAAAAAGGAGTACAAGATGGCAGAAGCATTATCACTACGTGAGAAAAAGAAAGCAAAAACCAAATTCGCCCTTCTGGACGCTGCCTTGGAGCTGATAGGAGACGGGAGCTTCCGCAATGTACTTGTGGATGACATTTGCGAACGAGCAGAGGTGTCGAAGGTTACATTCTTTAAATTTTTCCCGCAAAAAGAAGAGCTCTTGATTTATTACATGAGCATATGGCAGGCAGAGTGCTTTGTTGAGTTGCGGAGTACTGACAAGAGAGGTTGGGAAGCTGTTCGGCATATTTTTGCCAAGGTTACGCGTGATAGCGAGAAGCAGCCTGGGGTCATGCTTAGCCTTATCAGCTTTTTAGCCGAGCAAAAAATGCACCCGTGTGTCCCGCTTTTATCTGATGCAGAATTGTACTTGCGCTTCCCCGAGGAAGAGGAGAGAGAAGCCATTAGAGCAACTGATCTGCATCAAATGTTGCAAAAGTGCGTGCAAGAAGCAGCCGAGGATGGTCAACTCGCCCTTCACCTGCCGGAGAGGGAAGCCGTTATTCTGTTATTCTCGATATTTTACGGAGCCTATCTGACGGCACATTTGTTTCATGTGTCTGATTATATGGCGTGTTATGAGCTGCACCTCAAATCATTGATAAGGTAGGGGAGTCGGATGGCAAAAGTAGTTCCGGGGCGTTTTACAGCACAAATGGAAGGATCTTTCGTCGTATTTATCATCGGGATGAGAATCAACCGTATGCTTGCGGTTCATAAGTGGATGCCAGTAGCTAACGCCATGGGTGGCATGATGCGAGAGTTGTATCAGCATCCTGAGCTCGGACTTTTGGGGCATACTTCGCATTTTAATCTCCGTGAAATCACCCAAATCCAGTACTGGCGATCCTATGAGCACCTGGAAAATTACGCGAGAAAAAGCCACAATCATCTGAGCGCGTGGAAGAAGTTCAACCAAGCGGTAGGAATGGATGGAACGGTTGGGATTTTTCACGAGACGTATTTGGTCGATGCTGGAAAATACGAATGTCTTTACGGAAATATGCCTGTCTGGGGATTGGCCAAGGCAGGAGAGCATCTACCGGCAGTGGGAAAAAGGGAGACGGCACGCCGGCGTTTGGGCGGTGAGAACGAGCCAGCAGTTCCTACTCCTGCACAATAACAGAAGAGACCGGCAGCCACAAAAGAATCGAGTAGCGGTAAGTTTATCCACTAACCCAATGCGCATCGATACAAAAAAAGGTCGCCCCGATTCTGCTGTGGGCGACCTTTTTGCCGTCAAAAGTCAGGCAGATTATCCAAATTGTTTTCCTTGATTCCGTCTGGCTCACTCCGCAGAATGTCTCTCCCATACTTGTGAAATACGTCTACATGAGCCAGCTTGCCAGCCTTTGCGTCGTTGAGTGCGGTGATATAGTCGAGCTCGCGGCCTGTGTCTGTTTTAAAGGCGATCAAGTCTCCATCGTCATTTTTCCTGACGGCGACGATTTGCTCTTTTCCCGTATTAGTCAGTGGGCTGTTGTCTTCATTTTCCTGGATCGCCTGTTGTTCTCCGGCATTTTTGTACGTTTCATAAATTTGTTCAAAGTTTCGTTGATCCATGCATCATTCCTCCTCATCAGTAGGGTGCCTAAAATGGGGGAGAACATGTATTCGTTTTGATTTTCGATGACTATGCTCGCTGTGAACTTAGAGGAAGCAAGGTCGCTGCAATCCACTTATACGATTCGATTGAATAGCTACTATCCAAACGATTCGCAAAACTCCGAACCCATCCATCCAAATCATCCAAGGAGAGTTCATCACGATTCCAGACAGGTCAGTCTGATCCAGTTCACTGCATTGAGCCAGGTCATCGCGAGCGTCTGCAGCATGAGCGGCAGCATGCGTCCAGCCTTTTCTTCCACATAGCCGCAGATCTGTTTCTTGCCGGATGTAAGAGAAAAGGATGATTCCGATGCAGGATCAGGATAAGGGGAAGTAATAAAACGACGGAATAAAAAGAGTAGAGGGCAGATTTTCCGAAACCCGCCCTTTCTCTAAAAAACTGCCTTACTCACTCGGTTGTCAGGCGCAGCAGCCAATCTTTCAAGTCGACGATACGCAAAGTTTTGGGTTTCGTGGTTGTCCCGGTTACCAGCAGGGGAACGAGTGAGTCGATCTCGTGCAAGGAACCGTGTGCCGCTCCGCCGATATGGGTGGGAGAGCTTTCGGTAATGAGCTCATGCCCAGGCTGAACAGTAACGACCACATATCTGCCTTCATGCGAATTCATTGCGCCATAGAGCCTCGCTAGAACGTCCGGGTATTTCCCGTATGTCATCCGGTTGTTCTTGATGGTCATATCCAGCAGACGCGGATCGCCATCGAAGGTCCATGTTTGACCATATGGATCAATATAGGGACCGTTTGGCTGGTAAGAAAACTGTTGATTGATCTGGCCTGCTGTTACGACAATCTTTTGATCTTCCTTACGCGCAATGATGTCCAGCTTAGCTTCACGCTGCAAGCGTTTTACGATATCCGATAACGGAATACGTGAGTCCAAGGCGTAAATATAAGCCATCCGTTCGTTGGTCGAAATCACGACTTGATCAGTAGGGGTGACAGGCTGACTGATTTTGGCTATACGATAGTCGGTCAATAAGCTGCGCAAGTCAATGGTAGCGGTCTTGCGATCATTCAGAACAGGGGTCTGTCCACTGTCTCCCATGACGATCCACCGCGCTTCTTTGATTGCTTTGTCCCACGAGCCAAATGCATCGAGTACGGTCTGAAGCGCTTTATCCGCTTTTTCAATCCCTTCGATCGTAGCGGGTCCCTTCTTATGTACTTCCATATCATTTTCCGGCAAGTAGGTGATGGTAAGAGGGGGAAGCTTTTTGTTGGCGATGAGATAGGCAGCCTCCTGCGCGGAAAACTCATCGTTCATCCCGTATTTTCGCCAAATGCGCTTTTCACGCTTTTGATTCGGATCAAGCTGGGCAAATGCTGCATACGACATCAATTTTGGTCCGGTCACATTCAGTTCACTTGGCAAACGTGTGCCGAAATCAATGAGACGGGGGATTTGTAAGGTGTGGGGCGTTTTGCCTCGCCATAGAATCGCATTGATGGAAGCGGTATCCTTGCCTTTTTCCGCCAATTCTTCATGGATGGTTTTCGTATGCGGATTGAGCTGGACCAGGTTTAATTGATGAAGGATATCTAACAGCACTTGTGGCTGATCGATCTTTAGCCCTTCTTTGGGACCATACCCGTAATAAATCATCCGCTTTTCCTTGTTGCTGAACCAGGATAATCCCGGTACATGATGCTGATTGGCATACGTCCCTGTAAGAAGGGTGCTGTCGATCGCCACCGACATGGTGGGGAATGAGCTCACAACTTGCGGGTAATAGCGCCCGTTTGCAAGCAAATAGCCCAAAGCTGGAGCGCGGCCTTGCCGGATTGCTTCTTGCAGTGGTTTGTCCATTAACGAATCAATGAGAATGAGCAGGACAGGCTTTTGTGATTCGTTTTTCTCAGCCGTGGGTTGAGCCTTAAGGCTATGCTGACGGATTTGGGAAGCTGAGTCTGGCTTGCAGCTGATCACAGTCAGACTCAGCACCAACAGGAGAAGGGTGGCGTATGTGAATCGCGGCTTCATGTTTCCATTCCTTTTATGCGAATTTGGTTTTCCCTATTTTTCGTTTTCGGGGAAAAATTATTCTCCAAGTCTGCCTCATTTACCCTTCCGGCAACAGATGAGAGATCTCTACAATCACCCCTTTTTCCAAAAACAAACGAGGGATGCGATTACTGAGGGTGGCAACGACTTCATAATTGATCGTTCCGAGCATTTCAGCAATCTCATCGACAGTAATCTCGAGGTTTCCTTGCTTGCCATAAATCACGACTTCATCGCCTTGCTTTCCACTGCCTTCTCCCAAGCTGACCATCATCTGATCCATCGTCACTCGCCCTGCGATTGGCAACCTTCTGCCTCGATACAGAACAAATCCCCGGTTAGAGAGTGCGCGCGAATATCCGTCGGCATAACCGATTGGAACCGTCCCGATGACCTCTCCGTGCTTTGCTATGTATGTAGCCCCATAACTGATGGTATAAGGTGGCGTCAGCATTGTCTTCACATAGGAGAAGCGCGATTTCAAGCTGAGTGCCGGAACGAGCTTCACACGATGGAGTTGGCGGATATAAGCGGATGGATACAGCCCGTACATGCCGATTCCGAGGCGGATCATATCGGCGCTATATTCGGGAAAAGCAATAGTGGCGGCGGTGTTGCACATGTGTACGGTCGGAAGCTCGAAGCCTTTTTCCTTCAGGTAACGAAGATAATCAACAAATAACTCGTGTTGCGCTTTGGTTAATGTGTGGTCAGGTTCATCCGCAGTGGAAAAATGAGTGAAGATTCCGGTCCATGCAAGGGAAGAGCTTGAAGTTAACGCCTTCACGACTGAAAGCAACGCAGATTTTGTCCGTACGCCGAGACGTCCCATGCCAGTGTCTACATTGATATGGATGTTCAAACGATTGGAGAAAGTGGTTGCTTTGACAATTTTATCGGCTTTTTTGATCCAATCGGCCTGAAACGCAGACAGCTCAATATTCCAGGCGACCGCCTCTTTGACACGTGAAAGAGGAGTGAATCCCAGCACGAGAATAGGTGCTACAATGCCCGCCTTTCGCAAGACGATGCCTTCTTCCAGGATGGCGACAGCGAGAGAAGTAGCCCCGTACTCGAGGGCATGGCGGGCTACTCCAACAGAACCATGGCCATAGGCATTCGCTTTTACAACTGCCATGATTTTCGTCTGTTCAGGAATATGCCGGCGTATGGCCCGAATGTTTTTCTTAATGGCATCGAGATTGACCTCGATCCAGGTTTCGCGAAACAACTGTTTCATCACGAAAATCCCTCCCTTTTTGTGGGAAACAATTCCCTCTTCCATGCGTATTCACCGTTTCTTCTTCTTAGGCGTGGCCTATCACTATCAGGAAGTGAAAACAAAAAACAGACCAAGTGTAGAGAGGCCTGTTTAACGACAACCATGTTCTGACTGGGAACGTAAAAAGGGCAGACTGCCGAGATACTCGGAGCCTGCCCTTTTCATTGGGTGGGTGCTGATACGAACTTATTTTTTATTCGTTTGCTTACGCGTTTACTGGTTTGCCTTCATCCAGCAACTGACGCAGAACCGTTTGCAGGATACCACCATTGCGGTAGTAGTCTACGTCTACCATGGAATCGAGGCGCACGATTACTTCGAATTCGAAAGTGCTGCCGTCTTTCTTCGTTGCTTCTACTTTTACGCGTTGGCCAGGTTGAACATCATCGGAGAGACCCACAATGCTGAAGGACTCAGTACCGTCGATGCCGAGGGACTTCCAGCTTTGGCCATCAGCGAATTGCAGAGGCAGAACGCCCATACCAACCAGGTTAGCACGGTGGATACGCTCGAAGCTCTCAGCGATAACCGCTTTGATACCCAAGAGGAATGTACCTTTTGCTGCCCAGTCACGGGAAGAACCAGTACCGTACTCTTTACCAGCCAGTACAACGAGTGGAGTACCGTCTGCTTGATACTTCATGGAAGCATCGTAGATGGACATTACTTCGTCAGTTGGCAAGTATTTCGTTACGCCGCCCTCAGTTCCAGGAGCTACTTGGTTGCGGATACGGATGTTCGCAAATGTACCGCGCATCATGACATCGTGGCTACCACGACGAGCACCGTAGGAGTTGAAGTCTTTGCGCTCTACGCCGTTTGCTTGCAGATACAGACCTGCTGGGCTAGTTGGCGAGATGTTACCAGCTGGGGAGATATGGTCAGTTGTCACAGAATCACCGAAGAGTGCGATGGTGTTCGCTGCTTTGATGTCTGCAATTTTAGCGATTTCTCCAGCCAGGTTTTGGAAGAATGGCGGTTCTTGGATGTACGTGGATTTTTCATCCCACTCATACAGGTCGCCAGTTGGAACGTCGATTTTGTTCCAAGCTTCGTTTTGTGTGAACACTTGGCCGTACTCAGCGCGGAACAGAGCCGGATTCATAGCTTTGTCCATAGCAGCTGCGATCTCTTGTGGAGTTGGCCAGAT
Source organism: Brevibacillus sp. AF8 (assembly GCF_021270385.1). Taxonomy (NCBI): domain Bacteria; kingdom Bacillati; phylum Bacillota; class Bacilli; order Caryophanales; family Paenibacillaceae; genus Brevibacillus; species Brevibacillus sp. AF8. Next base: position 129,715 of record NZ_JAGQDN010000009.1, read on the forward strand.
GTCTTTCAAGAATACAGGTTGACCGTCTTTGCCAGTGCCGATTGGCTCTGTAGTCAGGTCGATATTTACAGTACCTGCGAGTGCATAGGCGATAACCAATGGAGGAGAAGCGAGGTAGTTCGCTTTTACCTGTGCATGGATACGGCCTTCGAAGTTACGGTTACCGGAGAGTACCGCTGCAACTGTCAGATCTTCGTCAGCGATAGCTTTGCTGGTTTCCTCTGGCAATGGACCGGAGTTACCGATGCAAGTGGTGCAACCATAACCTACGACGTTGAATCCGATAGCATCCAGAGAATCGATCAGACCAGCGTCTTTCAGGTATTGGGTAACTACGCGAGAACCTGGAGCCAGGGAGCTTTTTACGAAAGGAGGCTTTTTCAGGCCTTTTTCCACAGCTTTTTTCGCCAGGATACCTGCACCCAGCATTACGCTAGGATTTGATGTATTGGTACAGGAAGTGATCGCTGCGATAACAACCGAACCAGTTTTCAGCGTAGCTGTTTCACCGTTTGGATAAGCAACAGGTGCGCTAGCTGCGATTTTCTCTTCGGAGAGACCAAATCCGCCCTTGTCGATCGGCGTCACGAGGCTGTTATTGAAGGATTCCTTCATAGCAGTCAGTTCTACGCGGTCTTGAGGACGTTTTGGACCAGCCAAGCTAGGTACGACAGTGGACAGATCCAGTTCCAATGTTTCGGAGAATACTGGGTCAACAGTCTCGTCAGTACGGAAGAGGCCTTGTGCTTTGGTGTAAGCTTCAACCAAGGAGATGAGGTCTTCTTCACGACCGGTTTGACGCATGTAGTTGAGTGTCTCAGCATCTACTGGGAAGAAGCCCATAGTAGCGCCGTACTCAGGTGCCATGTTTGCTACGGTAGCGCGGTCAGCCAGCGAGATGTTGGACAGGCCTGGTCCGTAGAACTCCACGAATTTACCTACAACGCCTTTTTTACGCAGCATTTGCGTAACAGTCAGAGCGAGGTCGGTTGCAGTCGCACCAGCACTCAGGGTACCAGTCAGTTTGAAACCAACTACTTCTGGCGTTACGAAATACAGAGGTTGTCCGAGCATTCCTGCTTCTGCCTCGATACCACCAACACCCCATCCAAGAACACCAAGACCGTTGATCATAGTGGTGTGGGAGTCAGTACCTACGAGAGAGTCAGGGAAAGCAACCAATTCGCCATCTACTTCGCGAGTAGCGATTACAGTTGCGAGGTACTCCAAGTTTACTTGGTGAACGATACCAGTAGCTGGAGGAACCGCACGGAAGTTGTCAAACGCAGTTTGTGCCCAACGCAGGAAGCGGTAGCGCTCTTGGTTGCGTTCGAATTCCAATTTCATGTTGTTGTCAAGAGCGGACGCGTTACCGAAATCGTCAACCATGACGGAGTGGTCGATAACGAGGTCAACTGGAACCAACGGGTTGATTCGTTTTGGATCTCCACCAGCGCGCTTCATCGCGATGCGCATCGCTGCCAAGTCAACTACAGCCGGTACACCGGTGAAGTCTTGCAGAACGATACGAGCTGGCATGAGAGGTACTTCTTGGTTTTCGTCGCGGCCTTTTGTCCAGGTCGCCAATTGTTGTACGTGTTCTTTGGTGATCGCGCGGCCGTCGAACTGACGAACAGCAGCCTCGAGCAGAACTTTAATGGAGAACGGCAGTTTGGAAACATCGCCCAATCCTTGTTCTTCCAACCCTTGCAGGCGATAGTAAGCAAAAGACTTGTCGCCTACTTGCAGGGAAGACTTTACTTTGTAAGCATCTTTGTTAGCCAATGTATACAACCTCCCTATAATAACTTGGAGTTTCATCTGGTGAAACGTTGTTTCGTTTCTTCATTACGAACCTATTATATACGATTTGTTTCCCGGCTTCTACCCCAAATTCATCATTTATATACAAAAATCATAGGTAAAGAAAATTGGATCAGAAACGTCTTCTTATTAGAAAGAAGAAAATTGCACGCACTTGAATTATTATCCCGTTTATATTTCGTTTACATTCATGCAGTATCTTATCACTTGCAAGTGAAAATGAGTGAAGGAAAAAGGGGAGAAATGAACGAATGGAACAAACCAACAGCGTAGCGAAATGGGGAAACTGGCGACCTTTCTTTCGATTAATTAGGGACACAAAGCCATCCAAGCTGAAAATCGGTGTCGCGTTGTTCATGAGCATCGCAACTACACTAGTTAGCTTAGTGATACCCTTGTTTACGAAGGATTTGGTGGACAGCTTTTCCCTGTCTACGATTACAACACCACAAATCATTCTATTGATCGTTGCCTTTGTCGCACAAGCCATTGCAGGAGGACTGTCCATCTACTTATTAAATCATGTCGGCGAGAGTGTGGTGGCCTCACTCCGTGAACGACTATGGAAAAAACTACTCGTCCTGCCGATCTCTTATTATGATAACAACCGGACAGGTGATACGATCAGTCGAATGACCAACGATACCGGCGTTGTGAAAAGCCTGATTACGGAGCACCTGTCCAGCTTTTTCACAGGATTGATCACGATTGTTGGTTCTGTGGTGACCTTGCTCTACCTCGATTGGCAAATGACGTTAACCATGCTCGTTGCTGTGCCGCTGTGCATCGGGATTCTCATGCCGCTTGGCAGTCAGATGTACAAAATTTCAAAAGGATTGCAAGATGAAACCGCCAGCTTTACAACCATTATGAATCAAGTGCTCCAAGAAATGCGGCTCGTCAAATCTTCCAATGCCGAAACCCACGAGTTGGGAATGGGAACAAAGGCAATCGGGAATTTGTTCCGATTCGGGCTGAGAGAAGGAAAAGTCCAAGCCGTCATTGGACCACTAATGTCCTTTATCCTGATGGTGCTGCTCGTGGTTGTGATCGGCTATGGTGGCATGCGTGTGTCCATGGGAGCATTGACAGCTGGTGAGCTGGTCGCATTTATTTTGTATCTGGTGCAAATTGTCATCCCGCTGGGGCAATTCACACAGTTTTTCACCTCGTTACAAAAAGCCATGGGGGCAACCGAAAGAATCATCTCGACACTGAACGCTGAAGAGGAGGATCTTCTGACAGGACGGACGCTTGAAAACGCAGGACTGCCCATCCATTTGAGCCATGTGAGCTTCGCGTATGAGAACGGGGAAACGATTCTCGATGATGTCAGCTTTACAATTGGGGCCGGAAAAGTAAATGCGATTGTCGGACCGAGCGGCAGCGGCAAGACGACGTTGTTTTCCCTGGTTGAAAGATATTACCAGCCACTGACTGGAGAAATCAGGCTAGGCAATGATCCCATCACGGATTTTTCCTTGAAGTCATGGAGAAGTCAAATCGGCTACGTTTCCCAGGAAAGTCCATTGATCGCCGGAACCATCCGAGAGAATATTTGCTACGGGATTTCACGGACGATTACCGACGAGGAGTTGAAGGAAGCGGCAAAGATGGCCTATGCGGATCAATTTATTGAGGAATTGCCGAATGGCTATGAGACAGAAGTAGGGGAGCGAGGCATGAAGCTATCGGGTGGACAACGCCAACGAATCGGCATTGCCCGTGCACTGCTTCGGGACCCACAAATCTTGATGCTGGATGAAGCGACCTCTAGCTTGGACAGTAATTCCGAGATGATCGTCCAGAAGGCGTTGCAAAATTTGATGAAGGGACGCACCACCCTCGTGATTGCCCATCGCTTGTCGACCGTGGTAGAAGCAGACCAAATCATCTTTTTGGAAAAGGGAAAAATCACAGGTATGGGTACACATGAAGAGCTTTTTCAAACTCATGAGATGTACCGGGAATTGGCTAGTCAGCAATTGCTCGTAAAAGAGAGGGTGTAGAACGTGACCACGATTATGGTAGTTGACGACGATCCGCATATTCGCGAGCTCGTCAGCGTCTTCTTGCGCAATGAAGGCTTTACGATAGTGGAAGCCGTTGACGGACAGGAGGCATTGGACAAATTGGAATCAGTTGCCGCACAACTGGTGATTCTTGACATCATGATGCCGAACATGGACGGCTGGGAGCTGTGTCGAAAGCTTCGTGAGTATTATGATTTTCCCTTGCTCATGCTGACTGCCAAGGGAGAGACATCACAAAAAATCAAAGGCTTTGAGCTGGGGACAGATGATTATTTGGTGAAGCCGTTTGATCCGCAGGAGCTGGTCGTCCGGGTAAAAGCGCTGCTCAAGCGCTACCGGATTGCCGCTTCGCATCAGGTTCAAGCAGGTCAACTGTTACTTGATCGTAAAACATTTGCAGTCACGAGTGGCACGAAAACCTGGACGATCCCACTAAAGGAGTTCGAGCTGTTGTTCAAACTGGCCAGCTATCCCGGGCAGACCATTTCCCGCGAGCAGCTGATCGAACAAATATGGGGCTATGATTTTGAGGGGAATGAGCGTACGGTAGACGTGCACATCAACCGGTTGCGGGAACGTTTTCCGGAAGCGATGTACGGCTTTTTGATCCGGACGGTCCGAGGACTTGGTTATCGTTTGGAGATCGTCGTATGAAAAAGAGAAGTCCAGAACATTCCTATGTTTTGCTGAAAAAAATCGTCAGTGTGGTGGGCTTATGTGTTGTTTTTGCCTTGTGCGGCCTAGGTGCATACGGGATTACGACTCTCTTTTATAGCTATACGGGCTATCATCCCAATAATCTTGTAAAAACGTTGGTCCAATCCGTTTTGAACTGCATCCTGTTTATTGGGGTAGGAATAATTATTTCTTTCTTCACCATGTCAAGGCATCGGGGCAGGTTTCAACCATTGATTGATGCGCTTAGACGGATTGCCATGGGGGATTTTCGGGTCAATCTGGATATCAAGCTGGCGCATGAATGGGGGGAGTTGGTGGACGGCATCAACCATGTGGCGGAACAATTAAATGAAATGGAGAAGCTGCGGCAGGAGTTCATCTCCAATGTTTCCCACGAAATCCAATCGCCTTTGACGTCCATCAGCGGGTTTGCTCGCGCCCTGCATAATGAAAGACTTAGCCAAGAAGAGCGTAAACGCTACTTGGAGATTATCGAGTCGGAAAGCAAGCGACTGTCCAAGATCAGCGACAACCTGCTTAAGCTCACTGCACTAGAGGGCATCCAGCATGATTTGGAGCGGAAGTCATATCGGTTGGACACGCAACTACGCGCACTTATCCTTGCATGCGAGCCCCAATGGGTGGCGAAAGAGATTGAAATGGACATAGACTTGGAAAAAGTCGAAATCGTGGCCGACGAGGATATGCTGAGTCAAGTCTGGACCAACTTGCTTGGGAACAGCATCAAATTTACAGGGGCAGGCGGGAAAATCAGCGTAAAGCTGGAGAAGGTAAACGGAGAAGTACTCGTGAAAATAACCGACACGGGAATCGGGATATCCAAGGAAAATCAGGAGCGCATTTTCGAAAGATTTTTCAAGGCGGACCCATCGCGGAATCGAGCCAATTCGGGCAGTGGTCTGGGGCTGGCGATTGTGAAAAAAATAATGGATTTGCATCATGCCACGATCGTCGTGGATAGTGAAGTAGGGAAAGGTACCACGTTTACGATTACATTTGTTCAAACGGCGTAAAAAAGCTGCCCCTTCGTCCGAGTGACGGTCTGGGACAGCTTATTTTCATTACGGGTAAACCAGTTACGCGCCGATATACTTGGCATGGAGCGAACGTGCCAGGCTGACGTCATCTGTGCCTTGCACGAGGACGCGACCATCTGGGAAAATGACGAGCGTGTACGTATCGACACGGAAACGCAGCAAAAACTTGTTCTGCTCAATTTGTCCCAAAGGGGAAAGTCTTGCTGCCAATGCGTTCAGATCAAGTGTCATTGCAGCGGCGGGCGAGATTTGTACGGTGTCTCGACCACAAAGCGAAACGGCTTGTCCATCTTGGGTATCCGGCTGTAAAAACGAAAATTGCTTCTGCCCGCATGTCGGACAATCGTCTCGGCGGGCATTGACCACCTTGATTTGCTGATGGCGGTTATGCCAAATCTCAAAGTGCTCCAAATTCGGATTGAGTTCATCGATTGCGCCCACTAACAGCTTGAATGCTTCTGTTGCCTGATAGGAGGCGACGATGTGAATGATCGGTCCGATGACGCCAGCCGTGTCACAGGTAGGCATCTCGCCCGGGTTTGGCGCTTCAGGGAAAAGACAGCGCAAGCAAGGCGTGATTCCTGGACGAATCGCGGTAAAGGTTCCGGTCGCACTCACGGCGCCACCGTACACCCACGGGATACTATGCTTAACGCAAACATCGTTCACGAGATATCTCACCTGAAAGTTATCTGTCGCATCCAGAACGAGATCGACGTCTGCCAGCAATTCCTCCGCATTGTAAGCGGTGAGGTCTGCGACAATCGGTTCGATCGTAACAGCTGAATTGATCTTTGTCAGCTTGGCGTGGGCTGCAATTGCTTTTGGCAAATGCTCGGCTGCATCGGATTCGTCGTAGAGCATTTGACGCTGCAGGTTGCTCGGCTCGACGAAGTCGCGGTCAATGATGCGAACAAAACCTACTCCAGCACGGACCATATGATTGGAGAGAACCGTTCCGAGCGCTCCCATGCCGACGATCGCAATACGACTTCGCCCGAGCTTCTCCTGTCCACTGCGCCCGATTGGATGAAACAATATTTGACGGGAATAGCGAGTATCCAAGGCGTTACTCCACCTTTCCTTCTGGCATCGCAAGAGGATTCCATGGTCCTTGCTGATGGCCCTTCCACTCGCTTCCATCTTCCCACATTTCTTTTTTCCAAATAGGAACGATCTGCTTGAGTCGCTCGATGGCATAACGGCCTGCTTCAAATGATTCATTACGATGCGCTGTTGCCACGGCACAAACAACCGCAATCTCTTCCACAGTCAAATGACCGATACGATGGTGCATCGCGACTTGGGCTCCCGGCCAGCGTTCCTCGATCTCAGCTGCCACCTGCTTCATTTTTTCAACAGCCATAGGGGCATACGCTTCATAGGACAAATACACGGTGCGCTGCCCATGGGTAAATTCCCGAACAGTTCCGACAAAAGTAAGAATTGCGCCCGCATGCGGGTTGCTCACCAATCGAACGAGCTTGTCCGCAGAAATAGGCTCCTCGGTAATGGCAAAGCGCGGGTCTTCTTCTCCGCCGCTTACTGGAGGTAAGAGGGCAATCTCGTCATCGGCTGAAATGATCTGATTTTTCGTTGCATATTCGTGGTTGATAGAAACAAAGCAACTGCCCAAAAGCGCAGAGAGCGCAGGATATTCTTTTTCCACTGCTTGCAGAAGGTCGCTAACGGTCGCGCCTTCAGATAAGGTCAACTGTACTTCCCGGGCATTCGCACGTTCGGCGAGTCCGGCAAATAACAAGATTGTAATGGTCAAGACAATTCCTCATTTCCCTGGATGATACTACTCTCTAGGCTAGACGATATCATAAACCGATCAAAGTTGCCAATGAATGGGGTGTTACAATCAACAGTAGATTCTAAGGGGCGAAGCCTTCCTGACTCAAATAAATCTGATCCGGCGGAAAAACACGTAATAGCCGATCATAGACGATCCGATAGGCGGTAGGATCATACCATTGTTCCAGTCCCAGCTGTTCATAGAGAGCGGGAATGCCGTTTCTTTTCGTTCGTTTGCCGCCGCTGCCATCTCCCATATAAAAGTCATCGACACAGACACGGGTGACCAAGCGGCGCAAAATCTCCGGGAATGACTCACTGCTCGGCAAAACAGGGGCAATCGTTGCTTGTGTAGGGATGCCTGCTTCCGCCAAGCGCTGGAGTGTTTTGAGCCGCGCTTGAATGGGGGGAGCTTGCGGGCTAAAGTACCGGCGAATCTCCTCCAAATCGGTCTCGACGGTCATGCTGACGCGGACGCGATCACCCAGCAGGAGCAACAAATCTGCATCCCGCCAAACCAAGGGACTTCTCGTCTGCACCAGCAAAAAATCGGGTGGATTCTCTACCATGACTTCGAGTAAAGACCTCGTTACTTTTTCCGTTTGTTCGATGGGCTGGTACGGGTCTGTACTCGAAGACATGAAGATGGTTACCTTTCCTTTTTTCTTTGCCCGCAAAAGCTCCTTGCGCAATAAATCGGCAGCTTGCTGCTTAATGTCAACCCACGTGCCCCATTGCTCGTTGCGAAACAAAGAGACAGGCATTTGCCGAACATAGCAATAAGAGCAGGCGAAAGAACAGCCCGTATAGGGATTGAGCGAGTGAGTGTAATCCGCAAGAAATCCGCTTCCTTTATTAAGGAGGGTTTTCGGCATTTTATAGGAAAGGATGCTTTTCATATGGGGCGTTCCTCACTTTGCATCGTGAAAAATAATTCCGAGGCTGTAGCGCTTTCCTGAGGTAATCGTACTGACACCGTGGCGCAGCGTGTTTTTATAGTAGCCTCGCGTTCCCTGCACTGGACGGTAGGATGTCGGGAAAATCAGGCCAGCGCCTTGGTCCAAGGTTATCACATGTCCCCTGCTCTGTGCGCGCAGTCGTTGCTCCATCAGTAGAAATTCTCCGCCCCTGTAGTCCTTCTCCTTCTGATTCAAGGCAAAAACCACTTGAAACGGGAAGAACACCTCGCCGTACATATCCTGATGCAAGCAATTATAGCCACCTGTTTCGTATTTCAAAATCAGTGGAGTAGAGCGCAACTGACCCTGCTCGTGACATTGCGCCAAAAATTCAGGGAGGGTAGCAGGATAAATAGCTTCGCGTCCCAGCAGTTCCAGCCACCGATTCGCAGTCTGCGCAAGCATTGGATAAAAGCCTTCGCGAAGCTCCTGCAAAAGCGAGGGAAGGGGAGCTTGATAATAGCGATACTCCCCTTCACCGAAACGGTACCGCGCCATTTGGATCGTATTGCGAAAAAGGTCATCCTGTCCATACGTAGCGATTAATTCTTCGCACGCATCGGCGCTTATTAAGGAAGGAAAAGTTGCATACCCTTGTTTGTCTAGCTCCTGTTGCAAGGAATGCCAGTCAAGTGCAGCGATCGTCTCTGCCACTGATTTAGCCATGCTTCACACCCCGATTTGTCTTTTTCTCCAGATCAAGCAGAGTTGTCTTCATGGGCAGTCCTCCACGATAGCCAGTCAGTGAACCGTTTTTACCGACGACGCGGTGGCAGGGTACTGTAATGAGAACCGGATTGGCACCGATTGCTGCACCGACAGCACGAACAGCAGCAGGCTTTTCAATAATGGTTGCAATGTCGGTGTACGATACCGTTTGACCGTATGGGATTTGGCGCAGTGCCTCCCAGACAGCGAGCTGAAAAGGCGTTCCAGACAGGTCGAAATCCATGGAAAAATGCTCGCGCGTTCCCTGCAAATACTCCATCAGTTCTGTTGCAAAAGGCTTTAGCCATAGATCGTCTTGCACCAGCGAACTTTGTGGGTGATGTTTTTTAACCCAAGCTTCCAATTCAGCAAAAGGCTGGTTGACCGAGCCGACATAACAAAGCCCGGCAGCCGTTGCAGCTAGATAAATGGTCCAATCACCATGCACAAGTATGGACCAATGTACCGTCTGATTCTTCCTCATTTCCATTTCCATACGCCTCCTTTGAACTGTGTACGCACAGTATACCTCCAGCACCTGTTCTTCGTACGTTTTTAGGAGTGGATGAGCAAGATAACGAAACAATGTCTTCTACATTCCCATTGCTTTTATCCAGCGGCGGGAGTAAGGTAGGAGGAGATAGAGGAGGAACGATTCTAGTATGACAGATCAATTAACACATTTTAATGAACAAAATCGAGCGCGGATGGTAGACGTATCCGAGAAGGACGTCACAAAACGGGTGGCTGTAGCCGAGAGCCAAATCAGCATGAAACCCGAAACACTCGCCCGAATCCGCGAAGGTCGAATCGAAAAGGGCGATGTACTCGCAGTTGCGCAGGTAGCAGGTGTCATGGCTGCCAAAAAGACGTGGGAAATTATCCCGATGTGTCATCCGCTGCCATTGACTGGCATCGACATACAATTTGCATTTGTAGATGAAACGACGCTTGCGATTACAGGAACCGTGAAGACGACAGGGAAAACTGGCGTCGAGATGGAGGCGTTGACCGCTGTCAGCGTAGCGGCTTTGACGGTGTATGACATGTGCAAAGCCATGGATAAAGCAATGATAATCGGTCCGACCAGTTTGCAATCCAAAACAGGCGGAAAAAGCGGCGATTTCCATCGGGGAGAGAAGTAAGCCATGAGGCAAAAATGGGAATCCTATCCGAGCAGCATTCGTTTATTGGCGATTGCTGCCGTCATTTTTTCTACCGGAATGGCGTGTATTTGGCCGCTAGTCACGATCTATATTCACAATCATCTCGGAAAGCCGCTGACTGTAGCCGGCTTCTTGTTGCTTTTAAATCAAGGCGCATTTTTGATCGGAAGTATTGTTGGCGGGATGATGTTTGACCGCTGGGGCAAAATGCGCACTATTATTGTAGGTTCCATCGGTGTTATCCTGATTTCGATCGGATTAGGTGTAACGCAAGATTTTACGATTTATGTTGTCTTGCTTCTGTTGAATGGACTGTTTTACGGGACACTTTCTCCTGTGATGAATGCATTGGCCGTCGTTTTATGGCCGGACGGAGGACGTAAAGGAATCAATCTGATTTATGTCTCCCTCAATGTGGGGGTAGCTGCCGGGTCTGCATTGGGCGGCTTCTTGGCAAGTGTATCGTTTGCCTGGACGTTTTTCGGTAATGCCATCTCTCAAGTGATCGTCCTCGCGATGTTCATGCTCATTTTGCCGCGTCAGCTAAAAATGGTGGAACAACAACGCGAAAACGCGACGACTGGACAAAGCATGCCTGAGCAAGTAGCTGGTGATGTGCTGCGACAACCACAACAAGAGACAAAAGTGGTATGGGGCGCATTGCTGCTATTATGCGGGGGGCTGTTAATTAGCTGGATTGTCTATGTCCAATGGACGACGGTGCTGTCGACCTATATGCAAACCCTGGGCATTTCCCTCCGTCAATACAGTCTGTTGTGGACGCTGAACGGCGGTTTGATCCTGTTTGGTCAGCCATTGATTGCGTGGGTCATTCGACGCTTTGCTCGTACGCTAAAAGCACAAATGCTCTTGGGCGCTTATATTTTTGCCTTGTCGATGTTGATTTTGTCTCAGTCAACGGTTTATGCAGGCTTTGTGGCAGGCATGTTCATCATGACGCTGGGCGAAATGCTCGTGTGGCCAGCGGTGCCGGCAGTAGCTGCACAATTTACGCCTGAGGGACGAGAAGGCTTTATCCAAGGGCTGATTGCAGGGACTGGATCGGCTGGGCGGATGCTCGGTCCACTGCTTGGCGCATTCATTTTCCAATCCATTCACGCGCAGGGACTATTGTTCGTGATGGCAGGCTTGTGTTTGTTGTCTGTCGCCTTCTTTGCCTTCCACAGCTCTTTTCAGAAAAGAAGGCATCAAATGCCGGTACAGAACCAAGCATCTTGACACGGTTTACGTGCTCAAGTAGTATGATATAGACGAAAAAACAGTATATTCCGTGTGTTTGACTTATTCAGAGAGGTGGAGGGACTGGCCCTATGAAGCCCGGCAGCGGATCTGTTCCATGTGATGGACAGATGCTGTGCCAATTCCAGCAGGATTTTTTCCTGACAGATAAGGACGTGACCAAGCTGATCTCCCCCTTTTTCTGTATGGAAAAAGGGGGTTTTACTGTATTGGGCCCAAGAAAGGAATGGAACAAAGATGCGCATTCAACCCTCCGATATGATTGATCGACTCCCTACCCAGTTTTTTGCGACCCTGGTGGCAAAAGTAAACAAGGTCATTGCGCAAGGCCATGACGTCATTAACCTGGGGCAGGGCAATCCCGATTTGCCGACACCGCCGCACATTATTGAAGAATTACAGATGCAAGCGGCACAACCACTCCATCACAAATATCCGCCTTTTCAGGGACGCGTGGAACTGAAGCAGGCAGTGGCTCATTGGTATAAGCAAGAATTTGATGTGGACCTCGATCCAGAGGAAGAAGTAGCGATTTTGTTCGGTAGCAAAACCGGACTCGTAGAGATTTGCCAAGTCCTCATGAACGCAGGCGATGTTGCACTAGTTCCAGACCCAGGCTATCCGGATTATTGGTCGGGGGTTGCGGTCGTAGGCGGACGGATGGCCATGATGCCGTTGAAGGCGGAAAATGATTTCTTGCCCGACTACAGCCAGCTCTCCCAAGCTGATTTGGATCGAGCGAAACTGATGTTTCTCAACTATCCGAACAATCCGACAGCAGTCAACGCACCACTTGAGTTTTATGAAGAAACTATTCGTTTTGCCCGAAAACATGAAATCGTCGTCTGCCACGACTTCGCTTACGGGGCGATTAGCTATGACGGGAAAAAGCCGGTCAGCTTCATGCAGGTTCCGGGTGCAAAAGAAGTAGGCGTAGAATTTTATACCTTGTCCAAAACGTACAATATGGCAGGTTGGCGTGTGGGTGCCATGGTAGGAAATCGCGAGCTGGTTCGTCTGATTAACCTCATTCAGGACCATTACTTCGTCAGCCTGTTCGGAGCGGTACAGATGGCAGCAGCCAAAGCGATGACGGATTCGCAGCAGTGCGTCCGCGATCTCGTCGCTGTCTACGAAAGCCGCCGTAATGCCTTGTATTCCAATCTGCATCGGATTGGCTGGCAGGCGCCACCATCTCAAGGTTCGTTTTTTGCTTGGCTTCCTGTTCCAAGCGGCTTCACATCCGTGGAGTTCTCTGACCTGCTTTTGGAAAAAGCGCATGTCGTCGTAGCGCCGGGAAATGGCTTTGGCCCCACAGGTGAGGGCTATGTGCGAGCGGCTTTGTTATCCAACGAAGAGCGTCTTGCGGAAGCGGTCCAGCGGATTGAGCGGCTGGGGTTATTTACGAAAACAAAATAAAAGCGAGGCAATTTGGCCACACTACCGTATAAATGGAGTGTGGCTTTTTCCTTTTAGAATAAAAATCATTCTCATTATTGACAGATAATGATTTTCATTATACGATGTCATTGTTGTTAATGATAATTAGTCTCAGCGAGAGCGGGAGGGTACCATGCGCTATCAGATTAACGGTTACACGGATATGTATACGGTGATCGCCAACGAGAGAAAAATCGGCGGAGCCATTGAAGCAGGCCAGATTCGCTTGCGGACGGGAGAAGTTTACGCCAATGCTGTTCTCACTCGTTTGGAAATGTCAGGTGCGCATTTTTGCTCGATCGGATTTGTTACAGAAGAAGGCAAAAGACTGATTGTCCATGTGAATGATATTAGCATGATCGCTGATGCTCGTCACGTCAACGTATGTGAGCTGACGAACGAATGCATGAGAATAGAAAAATCAGCAGAGAGACTGAAGCGATTGAAGCGACTCTGTGAGCTGAATGAAGGTAGCTGTACGCCGACCTTCCAGGAAGAGGCATTGCTGTTGGCAAGCGATATCGGTATGGAAGAAGCGTCCAATCATGTCGACCTCTCTTTCCTCCCACATACAGAAAAACCACGTGTGTTCCGCATCGCCTAGATATAGCGATACATATGGACCCCTTTTCGTTTGATACGAGGAGGGGTTTTTTGCATGGAGTGTGTCAAGACTAATGGTTGAACAACCGCTCGACATAGTCAAAACCTATCTGCTCATAGCTAGCAAGGATTGGACTTACGCTGTTGACAGTGATAAAACAAGGATAAGCAAAATCAAGGGGGAACGGAAGATGGAGTACTCGTTTTCAAAATCTGTTGAAGCACTATCCTCCTCGGCTGTCCGGGAAATCTTGAAGCTGACTCAAGGCAATCAAGTGCTCTCGCTCGCAGGTGGACTGCCAGCAGAGGATTCTTTTCCAATCGCAGAGATGCGCGAAGCGTTTAATCGCGCATTCGAACAAGGGGCAAAAGCTCTTCAGTACGGATTGACCGATGGATACTTGCCGCTTCGTGAGTGGATTGCATCCCGTATGAAGCAAAAGCATATGAACGTCGGTGCAGATAATATGATCATCACTACTGGCTCTCAGCAAGCAGTTGACTTGTTGTGCCGTGTATATTTAGACGAAGGCGATGTCGTTCTCGTCGAAAACCCTACCTATTTGGCAGCCGTTCAGCTGTTCCAATTCCGGGGAATCAAAGCGATTCCCGTAGACGGTGATGCCAATGGGATGGATTTGGACGATCTGGCGAAAAAAATTGCCCAGTATCGCCCGAAAATGGTGTATGTCATTCCTACCTTTGCCAACCCAACAGGAAAGGTATGGAGCCTTGAACGTCGTCTAGGCTTGCTTCGTCAATGCAAGGCGCAAAACATTCTCATCCTGGAAGACGATCCATATGGAGAGATCCAATTCGATGGGGAAGCTCCGTACCGTTCGATTTTCTCACTGGATGAGCATCCGACCGATTCCTGTGTGGTGTACACTAGTACCTTCTCCAAAATTGTCGCGCCAGGCTTGCGTACCGGATGGGCCATTGGAGATACCCGCGTGATTCAAATGATGGTGAAGGCGAAGCAAGCAGTGGATTTGCAGTCGAGCACAATCGACCAGTACGCGCTGTATGAGCTGTTGTCCCGCTTTGATCTGGAGCGCCACATTGAGAAAATCCGCGAGTCCTACAAGGCGCGCATGGAATGGATGCATGAGCTTTTGATTGCGCAAAACTGGGAGGGCGTACAGTGGGAAAAACCAAGAGGCGGGATGTTCCTCTGGGTGAATCTGCCTGAGCACTTCGATGCAGAGAAGCTGCTGGCCCAATCCGTACAGGAAGGCGTGGCATTCGTGCCAGGGAAGCCGTTTTATGCAGCTGAGCCGCATCTCAATACGATGCGCTTGAACTATACGCTTTTGAACCGGGAAGACACGGAGCTTGCGATTTCACGACTGGGCAAAGCATTTCACGCCTACAGCGAATCACTGGTGACAAATGTTTAATGGAAGCAAAAAGACAACCATTCTCCTTGAGCTGGTTGTCTTTTTTATGCATGTTTACAGGGAGATCTCTCTTTCTGCACGATCCAGCCATTCATTCACAAGCTCTGTAAACAGAAGCGGCTGCTCGATCTGCAAATTGTGGCCGGCACAATCGAGAGCGGCAAAGGTAGAGCGCGGGTAGCCTTCGATGATATCCCAAATATCGCGATAACCGACAGAATGATCTTGTTTGCCGACAAGAAAAAGGCTCGGATGGGGGAAGGGGGCCGTATCTAATGGGAAGGACACGCCATACGCTTGTCTGATTTTCGTGAGGAAAGAAGGGTCAGACAGCATGTAGCCATCGATAATCTCTTTTCGATAGCGATTCCACGTATAATCAGTAGCGACTACCGCCATCGACTCAAACTCCGCCCGTTCCGTCTCACTCAACTCCTCCCAGAGGGAAGGCTCCTGTACGAGAAGAGGTTTATCTGGCAGTGTGCGTTTATCTTTGTCTGGAATGACATTTGGACAGATGAAAAGGGCACCCTTTACTTGCTTCCGGCGCTTCTCGATAACTGCTCGTGTAAGATATCCGCCGTATGATTCACCTGCAATGAAAAAGGGCTCACCTGGAATGAGCTGATCGATGAACGCGAGCACAACCTCCAGAATATCGTCCGTGGTGTGGATATGTTCGTAGTTTTCCGTTTGTCCCATTCCCGGTAGATCTATGTAAAGTCGTCGGTATCCCGGACGTTTCTCAAAAATGGGTTCCAGACAGCCTGTCATGCAGCGGTGATCAAGTGAAAAGCCGTGAATCATTACGACAGGGAAACCACTTCCGATCTCCTCATAATAAAGGTTGACGCCATTGACCTTGCATCTCATAAAAAGCCCCCCAACGAATTTGTGTCAGATTGTTTGGAAAGTTCGGAACGCATGTTCTTATTATAAGCAATCTGCTGCATATTTCAAGGATGAAAAAACACACCCACAACGAGAATCGTCAATGGGTGTGCCAAAGGGCTTCTATTCTTCTGTTTCTTCCAAGGTGCAAATGGCGCTTGGACGCTTGATCCGCAATACAACGCACTCATACACACGGAACAGACTGTTCATTTGCTCGTCGCCGAGGAACGCAGAGTCGAAGTCTTCTGCAATCGCCAGGTCGAGATTGTGACGGCCAGTCGCTACCAATACGCCGGAACGGCCTTTAATGGTAGGGGATTGAAAGACACCATCTGTAACCAGATTGCGAACGTGCTCGATCTCAAGCACGTTGGTGCCTTTGTGCACGCGATGCAAGAGAGAGTAGAGCTCAGGAGAAACAACCAGTGCATACGGACCGCTGTGGCCCATTTTCAGCAGCTTATTGCGTGCTTCCACGATATCGGCAAATGCATTGCCAGATTCCATCCAATCGCTCTTCAGATGAGTGAGGCGGCCTTTTACGTTCATCAGACCAGGAAGGTCGAATTCCGCAGCACCGTTGAAGATCAGATCGTCTTCCATCAGTGCACCACCCGCAGCCGCGTTCGCAGCCGCGCTCATGTCCAAAGGCATACCCAGTGTGCGTGCTTGGGCAACATCGCGCCAGTAGAGCATGAAATCTTTGTACAGAATCGGAATCGTCATGCTGACACGGCGGCTAGGCTGTGTCATTTCCAGTGATTCTCCTCGCAGGGAGAGACCGCCAAAACGGGATTCCTCATATACATCGTTGGTAATGGTTTGGATGCCTTCACCCAATGGTCCATAAATATCGATAAAACGACGTCCTACCAGCTGGCGGCGAGCCATGTCAACGACAGTTGCGTCCAACTGGTTCCATTCTTCGGTCGTCAAGGGAGAGTCTGGGTATTTACGAAGCTTGTCCATAGTGTAACCTCCATGTTATTTCAGGATTTCCGATTCTTTACATTCCTTTCAAGCTGCCAACAGTCAGTCCTTTTTTGCCAGCAACTGCTGGGGCGGAATGCTTGATCACGGAAGCAACACCGTGAGGAGCGGAAGCCGAGGCTTTCAAATGATCAACCTGGTGAATGTCGTGCCCCTCATCGTGATCAGTGAGATCAGGATGAGCCGCATCAGAGAAGCGTTGGCTTATGTTCGCCATGATCTCTTTGACTGTCAAATAGTCTGTATGCGTCTTTTCACGCATGCCATCCAGGAGCTGACGTGTTTCGTCATCCTTGAATTCATACAGAGAGAGCTCCAGATGTTCGCGGAAATTGTGCAGTCCAAAACGTTCCAGATTCACATCGGACAGCATTTGTGAGAGGTCGCGATCACTTAGCTGATCCAGGCTTTTTCCTGCTGACAGCTTCTCCAGGTAGGGAACTAATTCCTGCAAGCGTCCCATCCGCTGTTCTTCTTCTTCCAAAATATGATGGTAGTAAAGACGAGTATGCTCGTCCGTTGCCGCGTCGATAATCGGCTGGATAACGCCCATGAAACTGTTGATGTAACCTCTGGTGCGATCAAAAATGGCGTGCAGCTGTGTAATTTCTTGCACCCTACGCCACCTCCTCATTCACAATCTATTTTTTCATTATACCTTTGGAAAAAACACCCGGGCAACACCTATGTACATTTTCCTATGATTATGAAGAATATGGTGCGGTGTAATTTGGAAAAGAGGGCGGGAACACTAGAGCGCCATGGCTTTTCTTATCGGCATCGTATCTAGTTTTGTTTTTTGACAAAAAAGTTATCATGGAGAGTATTGTCAAAGCCAAATGGGAATGATAATATTTATCAATAAGAGTGATATTCATTATCAATTAGCATTCAGAGAAGAAAACATAAATCCTACATCACCTAAATTTAAGGAGGTAACAAGTTATGTCATCCATTTTAGTAATAGGCGGAGATCGTCTGGGCAATATTATCGAATTTCTGCAGGGTCAAGGCTTCAAGGATATTCACCACGTAACTGGACGGAAAAGCTCGCAAACCGGGGTGAAAATTCCAGCTGGCATCCACATGATTTTGGTGTTGACTGATTTCGTCAATCACAACTTGGCCAAAACTGTGAAAAACCAAGCCAAAGATCGCGAACTGCCCATCGTTTTCTGCAAGCGTTCGTGTTCTGCGATTGCCAAAGCTTTTGACCTCACTGCGTAAATACATACTCACCGGATTGGGCAGACTACGATCGTGAGTCTGACACCAACGGAGGAATGCGCATGGAACAGAATCGTCTGGGTGAACTGCCTATCGCACAGCTTACGGCCGCTCAGCTGCAACAACTAAAACAGGCAGAAGAAGAAATCAACACAGAAGGTCCAAATGTATATCTTATTGCACTAGAGAAGCAATCCCCGTCCTCCTAGACGGGGTTTTTTTATTGAAGCGATGCTTCTCACTTGAACACGTATTGCTCGAGTTGCATTTTGAGGGCGTCAATTCCGATGGCGAAGCCCAAGCATTGGCTGGATTGAATGATGAATGCATTGAGACCAACGACTTCTCCATTCAAATTAATGAGTGGGCCTCCGCTATTTCCTGGGTTAATAGCAGCATCCGTCTGAAAAATTTCTTCGTACATTCGCTTCGCAACCTGAAGGCGGCGGTTTTTAGCACTGATGATTCCCGCTGTCACAGAATTTTCCAACCCGAGTGGGGAACCACCTGTATCCATACAAACAAAATCAGTAGCAATTTTTAATGAAAGGACAACAGACGCAAACAGACCTCTCTATTTTTTTGACCAGAGGCAGAGTCTGTTGCTTCTGCGTCAATACGTTGGATGAGCGTGCACACGAGCAATCGCCGTTCTTTTTCATTTGCATACGTCCAAATGAGATTCCAATTGGAAAGGGCATCTAAATCAAGATGGTGTACGTGTGAAAAAGCAGAGTAAGCCCGTTCCTGTTCTTTTGCAGCCAGATCCAACGCACTGATTTTCTCTCGCAAGGCAGGGAGTGTAAGGAATCCCTCTTCATAAGCTTGTTCCCAACGTTGCCTTCGAATTAGCAGCTGCTGCTCGGTTTCTTTTGCGGGAGCGCGGGAATTCGTCTGCAACACAGTCTGATACACTTCCTTCATCACAGCGATTGACTCTGGCGAATACTGCATCAGCTCTTGCACAATGGCTATTTCCAAGCGATCCTCACGTATGGCAGGAGCATCACACGTACCGGCCAACTTGTTTTTACATAAATAGTAGCGGTGCGTGTAGCTTTTTTCCCTTTTTCCTGTGATCGTAGTTGTTTTCCCGCGCATCGCGGAGCCACAACGCGAGCAGTACAGCAATCCGGAAAAAAGGTAGCGGGAGCTGAGAACGCGGGGGTGTCTTGTTGCCCGAGAACTCATCCGCTCCTGCACCCGGGAGAAACAGGATTGATCGATGATGGCCGGGTGAGTCGCCTCTTCGATAATCCATTCCTCAGGGTCATTGCGTTGTTGATCGGCGTCGGTGTAATTCCAACGCAGCGCACCGTGATAGACCGGATTTTTTAACAGGCGAAGCACGGCACTTGCACTCCATGAAGCGCCATTTTTGCCGCGCAATCCGGAATGATTTGCCCATTCAGCGATTTGACGCGGAGATTCGCCTCGATCATAGCGCTCGAACATGCTTCGTACGCCTGCTGCTTCCCTTTGATTCACGACCAGCGTTCCTCGCACCAGATTGTATCCATACGGTGCAGGTCCTCCTGGTCGTTTTCGTTCTCTTGCCATCTGGCTCATCCCCAGCTTGACCCGTTCTGCCAAGTTTTCCCGTTCCCATTGTGCGAGGGCAGCCACTAAGGTTATAAACAATCGCCCGATTGCCGTAGTCGTATCGTATACCTCCGTGCAGCTTTTAAAATGCACCGAATGTCGATCAAACTCCTGCAGGAGCTGATACAGATCAAGGACAGAGCGAGTGAGCCGATCGAGTCGATAGACGAGGACGACATCGATTTGACCCGTTTGGATATCCTGCAAGAGTTGACCAAGTGCGGGGCGATTCGTATCTTTGGCACTCACGCCTTCATCTGCGTAAACTGCATGGACTTCCCATCCTTGGGAGTGAACGTACGAGAGCAGCTTTTCCCTTTGAGCGGGGATCGAAAACCCTTCGCGTGCCTGATCCTCCGTACTGACGCGAATGTAGATGGCCGTTCGCATCGCCCGTCCTCCCTTCATCTTGGGTTGCTAGAGTGTACAGCAAAAGGGAGGAGCTTATGCCTGACCGCAAATAAAAAACCCCGCTTATCCGTTTTGGACAAGTGGGGGTATGCTACATCCATTTTTGGCCCCATTCGTGAATGGAATCAATGACAGGACGTAAATCTTTTCCTTTTTCGGTCAATTCGTATTCAATGCGAACCGGGATCTCTGGGTACACTTTGCGCTCCAAAATCTCGAGCTCTTCCAACTCCTTCAGTCTTTCCGAGAGCATTTTATCGCTCATATGTGGAACCATTTCCCGGATATCTTTGAATCGTACAGTCCCGCGTAGCAACACATGAATAATCAGGCCGGTCCAACGTTTTCCAAGGACGTTCATTGCACATTCATATTTTGGACACATGTGTTCGCCAGAAAAATCATGACTCATATCGGCGTCACCTCTATCTAGCATCATTATTGTTGCCCTTTATTCTAACAGATTAGCTTGAAAAAAGTAAGTAACGAAAAGTTGGAATGACACTTTGACAATGCTGAGAAGTCAAGCCCGTTTTCATGGACAAATGTTTCCCTATAAGGTGTCTACACATACACTAATCGCGAAAGAAAAGAAGCGAAGAGGGTGTTGCGATGCTTCCAAAACGGGTAATCGGCATTTTAACCTGGCGGGAGGGGTTACGCTTTGAGGAACCAGCTTATTTGCGAAGGCTGGTTCAAACAGGGCAAAAGCTAGGCGCAGAAATCTACCTGTTTTCGCATCAGGACGTCAATGTTTCCGCCAGAAAGATCAAAGGCTTCATTCCCAAACCAAACGGGGGCTGGATGAGTAAAACATTCCCTTGGCCAGAAGTCGTAATCGATCGGTACCGACGCAGGGTAAAGGAGTATATCCGGCTGCGAAATAGTGATCTGTTTTTCTTTGCCAATAGTCCGTTCAGTAAAAAATGGAGAGTGACGAATCTGCTCGCTTCTGATGAACGCGTCAAACGCTGGATTCCGGAAACGCATGTTTACGAAAAAGGCAAGATCCGAAACATGCTCGCACGCCATGGGCTCGTCTATGTCAAGCCAGGGAATGGCACAGGAGGAAGAAGCATTCTCAGAGTGAAGAGCAGTGGCAAGGAGTATAACCTCTCTGGACGTGACAAGAAGCATAAGTATCATGTAGCTCGAATTGATACGGTGGAAGGCGTGGAAAAATGGGTCAAAACGTGGGTACAGGAACAGCGCATTCGCGATGGCAATTTTCTGGTGCAGCAAGGGTTGGACCTGGGCCTGCTACGCAAGCATGTCGTTGATGTACGGTTATTGATTCAAAAGGACGAGCGTGGGGAGTGGGCGGTGACAGGGTGCGCAGTACGTATGGGGGAGAATGGCAGTGCTACTTCCAATTTGCATGGAGGAGGCAAAGCGATTCCCTTTGAATGGTTTATGTTCAGGCGATTTGGCGGGGAGCGTGGAGAGCTGATCAAACAGGAATGTTATCGGCTTGCTTTTGATGTAGCAAACACGCTCGAGGACTATTTTGGTCGCATGATGGAATTCGGGCTGGACATTGGGGTGGATGTGGACGGACGTGCGTGGTTAATCGAAGTGAATCCCAAGCCGGGAAGAGAGGTTTTTCGCCAGATGGGTGACATGGCATTATACAAGAAGGCGATAGCCCGTCCCGTTCAATTTGCGCTGTATTTGGCCCGGAACCAGGCTCGTTTTTTGTCTCTTTGAATACAGATGGAGAACCACCTGTATCCATACAAACAAAATCAGTAGCAATTTTTAATGAAAGGACAACAGACGCAAACAGACCTCTCTATTTTTTTGACCAGAGGCAGAGTCTGTTGCTTCTGCGTCAATACGTTGGATGAGCGTGCACACGAGCAATCGCCGTTCTTTTTCATTTGCATACGTCCAAATGAGATTCCAATTGGA
This sequence comes from Brevibacillus sp. AF8, assembly GCF_021270385.1. Taxonomy (NCBI): domain Bacteria; kingdom Bacillati; phylum Bacillota; class Bacilli; order Caryophanales; family Paenibacillaceae; genus Brevibacillus; species Brevibacillus sp. AF8. Next base: position 151,679 of record NZ_JAGQDN010000009.1, read on the forward strand.
AAGGGCATCTAAATCAAGATGGTGTACGTGTGAAAAAGCAGAGTAAGCCCGTTCCTGTTCTTTTGCAGCCAGATCCAACGCACTGATTTTCTCTCGCAAGGCAGGGAGTGTAAGGAATCCCTCTTCATAAGCTTGTTCCCAACGTTGCCTTCGAATTAGCAGCTGCTGCTCGGTTTCTTTTGCGGGAGCGCGGGAATTCGTCTGCAACACAGTCTGATACACTTCCTTCATCACAGCGATTGACTCTGGCGAATACTGCATCAGCTCTTGCACAATGGCTATTTCCAAGCGATCCTCACGTATGGCAGGAGCATCACACGTACCGGCCAACTTGTTTTTACATAAATAGTAGCGGTGCGTGTAGCTTTTTTCCCTTTTTCCTGTGATCGTAGTTGTTTTCCCGCGCATCGCGGAGCCACAACGCGAGCAGTACAGCAATCCGGAAAAAAGGTAGCGGGAGCTGAGAACGCGGGGGTGTCTTGTTGCCCGAGAACTCATCCGCTCCTGCACCCGGGAGAAACAGGATTGATCGATGATGGCCGGGTGAGTCGCCTCTTCGATAATCCATTCCTCAGGGTCATTGCGTTGTTGATCGGCGTCGGTGTAATTCCAACGCAGCGCACCGTGATAGACCGGATTTTTTAACAGGCGAAGCACGGCACTTGCACTCCATGAAGCGCCATTTTTGCCGCGCAATCCGGAATGATTTGCCCATTCAGCGATTTGACGCGGAGATTCGCCTCGATCATAGCGCTCGAACATGCTTCGTACGCCTGCTGCTTCCCTTTGATTCACGACCAGCGTTCCTCGCACCAGATTGTATCCATACGGTGCAGGTCCTCCTGGTCGTTTTCGTTCTCTTGCCATCTGGCTCATCCCCAGCTTGACCCGTTCTGCCAAGTTTTCCCGTTCCCATTGTGCGAGGGCAGCCACTAAGGTTATAAACAATCGCCCGATTGCCGTAGTCGTATCGTATACCTCCGTGCAGCTTTTAAAATGCACCGAATGTCGATCAAACTCCTGCAGGAGCTGATACAGATCAAGGACAGAGCGAGTGAGCCGATCGAGTCGATAGACGAGGACGACATCGATTTGACCCGTTTGGATATCCTGCAAGAGTTGACCAAGTGCGGGGCGATTCGTATCTTTGGCACTCACGCCTTCATCTGCGTAAACTGCATGGACTTCCCATCCTTGGGAGTGAACGTACGAGAGCAGCTTTTCCCTTTGAGCGGGGATCGAAAACCCTTCGCGTGCCTGATCCTCCGTACTGACGCGAATGTAGATGGCCGTTCGCATCGCCCGTCCTCCCTTCATCTTGGGTTGCTAGAGTGTACAGCAAAAGGGAGGAGCTTATGCCTGACCGCAAATAAAAAACCCCGCTTATCCGTTTTGGACAAGTGGGGGTATGCTACATCCATTTTTGGCCCCATTCGTGAATGGAATCAATGACAGGACGTAAATCTTTTCCTTTTTCGGTCAATTCGTATTCAATGCGAACCGGGATCTCTGGGTACACTTTGCGCTCCAAAATCTCGAGCTCTTCCAACTCCTTCAGTCTTTCCGAGAGCATTTTATCGCTCATATGTGGAACCATTTCCCGGATATCTTTGAATCGTACAGTCCCGCGTAGCAACACATGAATAATCAGGCCGGTCCAACGTTTTCCAAGGACGTTCATTGCACATTCATATTTTGGACACATGTGTTCGCCAGAAAAATCATGACTCATATCGGCGTCACCTCTATCTAGCATCATTATTGTTGCCCTTTATTCTAACAGATTAGCTTGAAAAAAGTAAGTAACGAAAAGTTGGAATGACACTTTGACAATGCTGAGAAGTCAAGCCCGTTTTCATGGACAAATGTTTCCCTATAAGGTGTCTACACATACACTAATCGCGAAAGAAAAGAAGCGAAGAGGGTGTTGCGATGCTTCCAAAACGGGTAATCGGCATTTTAACCTGGCGGGAGGGGTTACGCTTTGAGGAACCAGCTTATTTGCGAAGGCTGGTTCAAACAGGGCAAAAGCTAGGCGCAGAAATCTACCTGTTTTCGCATCAGGACGTCAATGTTTCCGCCAGAAAGATCAAAGGCTTCATTCCCAAACCAAACGGGGGCTGGATGAGTAAAACATTCCCTTGGCCAGAAGTCGTAATCGATCGGTACCGACGCAGGGTAAAGGAGTATATCCGGCTGCGAAATAGTGATCTGTTTTTCTTTGCCAATAGTCCGTTCAGTAAAAAATGGAGAGTGACGAATCTGCTCGCTTCTGATGAACGCGTCAAACGCTGGATTCCGGAAACGCATGTTTACGAAAAAGGCAAGATCCGAAACATGCTCGCACGCCATGGGCTCGTCTATGTCAAGCCAGGGAATGGCACAGGAGGAAGAAGCATTCTCAGAGTGAAGAGCAGTGGCAAGGAGTATAACCTCTCTGGACGTGACAAGAAGCATAAGTATCATGTAGCTCGAATTGATACGGTGGAAGGCGTGGAAAAATGGGTCAAAACGTGGGTACAGGAACAGCGCATTCGCGATGGCAATTTTCTGGTGCAGCAAGGGTTGGACCTGGGCCTGCTACGCAAGCATGTCGTTGATGTACGGTTATTGATTCAAAAGGACGAGCGTGGGGAGTGGGCGGTGACAGGGTGCGCAGTACGTATGGGGGAGAATGGCAGTGCTACTTCCAATTTGCATGGAGGAGGCAAAGCGATTCCCTTTGAATGGTTTATGTTCAGGCGATTTGGCGGGGAGCGTGGAGAGCTGATCAAACAGGAATGTTATCGGCTTGCTTTTGATGTAGCAAACACGCTCGAGGACTATTTTGGTCGCATGATGGAATTCGGGCTGGACATTGGGGTGGATGTGGACGGACGTGCGTGGTTAATCGAAGTGAATCCCAAGCCGGGAAGAGAGGTTTTTCGCCAGATGGGTGACATGGCATTATACAAGAAGGCGATAGCCCGTCCCGTTCAATTTGCGCTGTATTTGGCCCGGAACCAGGCTCGTTTTTTGTCTCTTTGAATACAGATGGAGAACCGACGCTGATGACCCATTCTCCTACTTTTGTATGAGAGGAGTTGCCTAGTGGCAGCGGATATAGCTTGCAGTCTGCATCAATTTTGATGACGGCGTAATCCCGGACTCGATCGGCTATAATGCGTTTGGCTTCAAACACTCTACCGTTATATAGCTTCACGAAAATGTTTTTGGATTTGCCGATGACATGCTCGCTCGTCAAGATATACCCTTTCGGATGAAAAAGAAATCCGGAGCCAAAGCTTCGTTCCATGGGTGGAGAATTATCTTCATGATCAATGAGGCTGCGAATTAACGAATCCACGTCTTTGGAATGGGGAGCATCTTCGGTCACGATGGAGACTACTCCCTCTTGAACTCGCTCGACAATGGGAACGAAGAAATTGAATGGGTGCAGACTGCTGCTGCTCACAGGGTACTTTACCCGCGTATACTGGGACCATTTTTTACTTTTCACCGATCTCTCCCCCTACAGCAGATAGGTATGTATCATCTTATGGGGAGTGGAGAGGGAAGGGACGCCCAATTTCTAGTCGAGTGTATGGTTATATCATTAATTTTGATTGATATAATAAAGAAATAGCATTGGTATAATTATTTAAATGCATTTATAATAACATGTAGTTAAAGAATATTTTGAACATAAAGGCTAAGTCCTAGCCGCTAGAGAGAGAAAAAGAACGGTAACGGAGGATGCGAAGAGATGGATGTTAAAACGATCATACTGGGTTTCTTGAGCTATGGGGAAATGAGTGGCTACGATATTAAGCAAGCGTTTACAAACAGTATTGGATTCTTTTATGACGCTAGCTTTGGTGCTATTTATCCAGCATTGCGCAAACTGGAGGAAGAAGGCTTCGTGACGAAGCAAGAAATCATTCAGTCTGGCAAGCCGAACAAGATTTTGTACCGTATTACAGAAGCCGGAAAACAATCTTTCCGTCAAGAAATCCAGACGCCTATCTTGCCGCCAGTATTGCGTTCAGACATGCTGGTTAAAATTTTCTTCGGCAAGAGCCGCACGATCGACGAACAAAAGGATTTGCTAGAGGGCTGTTTGGATACGCAGCGTCAATTGCTCCAACAAAGTAAGGCTTCTTATAAAAAGCTGGAAGTAAATTTTGACGAATATCAACGTTTTTGCTGGGAGTATACCATTCATCATCTGGAGTCAACGATTTCCTTTATGGAACAAAAAATGACTTCCTTGTTGAAACAACCAGCTTATTCCGTTTAGCCAATAAAGCGAAGGGCTCATGTCTTGTGAACAATGAGCCCTTCGCTTATTTTCATTTATTTCAGGTTTTCTGGATTGAGGCATTCGAGCTCTGGTACAACGAAACGTCCGTCTTTGCGGATCAGGCGATCGTCAAACCAAATTTCTCCACCGCCCCACTCAGGACGTTGAATCATAACCAAGTCCCAGTGAATGGAGGATTTGTTTCCGTTAAATGCTTCATCGTAGGCCTGTCCCGGTGTGAAGTGGAAGCTTCCGTCAATTTTTTCGTCGAAGAGGATGTCTTTCATCGGGTTTTGGATGTATGGATTCACGCCAATCGCAAATTCCCCAACGAACCTCGCACCTTCATCCGTATCAAAGATTTCATTGATCTTCTCGGTGTCGTTCGCAGTTGCTTCGATGATTTTGCCATCCTTGAAGGTGAGCTTGATGTTGTCGTATGTAAAGCCTTGATAAGGAGATGGCGTGTTGTACGCGATCGTACCGTTGACGGAATCACGGACAGGGGCAGTAAATACTTCTCCGTCAGGGATGTTGGCTTCACCAGCACATTTGATTGCCGGAATATCTTTGATAGAGAAGGTCAGATCAGTGCCTGGTCCTACGATACGTACCTTGTCGGTTTTCTCCATCAGCTCGACCAGGCTGTCCATGGCTTTATCCATTTTGCCGTAATCAAGCGTGCACACTTTGAAATAAAAATCTTCGAAAGCGGCGGTGCTCATATTAGCCAACTGAGCCATGGATGCATTTGGATAGCGTAGCACGACCCATTTGGTATGCGGTACGCGAATATCCAGTACAGGACGCGCTAGCAGCTTGGAATGCAGCTGCATTTTGTCTCCAGGTACATCAGAGAGCTCACTAATGTTGTCGCCGCCGCGGATGCCTATGTAGCAATCCATTTGTTTCATGAAAGCCACATCTGCTTCACGCATGATACCCAATTGTGTTTCGTTGGCACCCATCAAGAGTTCGCGCTGAACGGATTGGTCGATCAGTTGGACAAACGGATTTCCCCCAGCTTCGTATACCTTGGCAATTACGGCTTTTGTCAGATCGGTAACGTTGCCAATGGAGTAAATTAAAACGTTTTCACCAGGCTTGACAGTCACCGAATAATTGACGAGTACGTCAGCCAGTTTTTCAATTCGTGGATCTTTCATAGGAAGGGGATCCCTCGCTTTCCATATCATTCTTATCCATTGTACACAACTCAAACAGAAAAAAGCTACCCACTGGCGAGGGTAGCTTGCGGAGGAAACGCGCTTGAAGGATTCGGTACTTCATGTATATGCAACGGCCTGCTGAATATGGCTATATCTTCGGGGAAGAAAGATTAATCGCAGCTGCACCCGATAATAACCAGCAGGATGAAAAGAATCAAAACCAGAGTGAAGCCGTCGAATTCTCCATTAAAGATGCCGCTCATCGAATAAACATCCTCCTCATGTGTGTGTTAAGCCTCTTGTGCTTACATCTACAACATATGGGTGATCACATAGGACCGAACCGGGCATCCGCCCATTTTTGAGAAAATTGTTTTGATAATCTCTCGTTTTTCATACTCTTGCAATTCTCGATGTTTATTATTCTGAAAAGCAGGAAAAGCTAGAGGATACCAAAAGACTTTGCAAGTATGAAAGGATGTTTATGTGATGCAAAGATCATTATCGAGCATGCAGCATGATTTGGTCCAAATTACGATTAATGTTGGAGAAGACTTTAAATCCATTGTGTGGAAAGCGCAGTACGATATGGACTTCAATACAGAATGTCTCTTTTGTTTCTCCGAGCAAATTACTGGCTACCGTGTAGAAGACGAAGACGGAAAAGCGGGGAAAGTCGCTGTTTGTCCGCATTGTGAAAAAGTAAACGCAATCTACGCGTGAGATTGAAGTTTTGATCACAAAGGAAAGACGATGTTTCTTACAAGCATCGTCTTTTTTGCGTTACCGATAAACGCACTTAGCTGGTGAGAAGAAAAAGCATAGGGCTCGTAGACCTTGACAACGCCTACCCAGTCGGAACTTCAAAAAGGGGACCCGGTTGTCGAACACTTCTTCCCTGAGAAACATCCGCCCATAGGGTGGCTTTGGATCGACGGTCCCCTTTTTGAAGTGGAGACGGACAGTCAATCCCCCTTGTGAGCGTGTCAGAGTCGAAGAGAACTGTGCTTTTTCTTCTCCTCCACTATGTTGACTCTAGTCTATATCTGACTCTATATCCACCAAGTACCACCTGCTCTCTAGCAGGATTGAAAGGACGCTCCTCGAATAGTTATGAGAGACATACATAGATAGGTAGGGGTGAACATTTTGCAAAAGAGATGCAACCGCTGCGGGAACGAAATGGAGATCGAGCTACGCAATGTCGTGTACCGGAAACGGGTTAAAATCATGAATGTACCTGTACACGTCTGCGTGGACGAAGACTGTGACCATTCCCAAGTGGTAGATGTGATTAAGGATGATTTGAAGTCACTCATGGAGGAACTGGGCCAACATCCGCAGCGCCAGGCAATCGAATTCGAAGAAATGTCAGAGTTATCCAACTTATTGGTATTGATTGCTAATGAGAAGGTGAATTCGACCGTAAGAGAATTACTTGGTGAAAAAGTCAACGAGCTATTGGATCTGTTTTTGTTGGCGCAGTCCCTTGGCGATGAAAAATGGATGCTGGAGCTACGCGAACGTCTAACGAAAATCATGGTGTAAGGATAAAGAGATGCCTAGGAAAAAGGTATCTCTTTTTCATTTCTCCACTGCACCGCAAATGTAGACTTTGCTGCTTGGACTTAGGTATACTGATAGGCACATAAGATAAGGAGAGATGAATCATGTCACAAAAACAGCTTCACTCCATAGAAGAACTGGATGAGTTCGTAGCGAAAAATGGGAAAAAGCTTTTGTTTAAGCATAGCACAATCTGCCCAATCAGTACGTCCGCTTATGAAGAGTTTCAAGCGTATTTGCAGGACAATCAAGTGGAATCTGCGGTCATTCTGGTAAGGGAGGATCGCCCTGTATCCAATGCCGTAGCGGATCGTTTTTCCATCAAACACGAATCTCCGCAAATCTTTTTGCTGGAGGACGGGGAAGTAAAATGGCACACATCTCACTGGAAAATTACGAAGGACGCGATCGGACAGGCGCTCAACGCGTAATCAAAAAGCCGGAACACCCTATAAGGAGGTGAATCCGGCTTTTTGCATGGAGAAAAAGAGCGCGGGAGAGACTATTCCCAGAATAGCTCCAACTTGTCTCCACTTTTCAATTCTGTCTGGAAGTTGGCTTGTTCGCCGTTGACGAGCATGACGAATCCGGAGATACTCTCACGGTCGGGCTTTTCCAAGGAAACATCGACAAAACGGAAGACATCGCTAAACACAGGTGTAGTCGCAGGTGAGGATTTTACCGTGATGTCGGCACCTTCGCTCACAGGATCAGAGGCATTCGCCGCTTTTCCGTCTACCGTTATCGTTACTTGTGCGACAGGCAATTCGACTCGTTCACCATTGAAGTGTACGATCATTGTCTCCTGTACCCATTCTTCCAAGGGAATGACATCTTGTATGGAAGGGGCGGGGACTTCATCCAGCCGATAGACGAGGACATCTCCTTGCCGGACGAGATCTGTCAAAGCCGCTAGTCTTCCGTTCAGCTCGATCACCTCGATACGGGACGGAATCGAATAATCTTGTCCATTCACGGAAAAACGCAAGCCCGATTCCGCCGACGTTTTCAGTCCAGCGAGCTCCAGTACTTCATAGACAGTGCGCGGAAGACGGATGTCCACCTCGGCACGATCAGTGATCAAGGTATCGAGAGTAGCAACCGCTCCATTAACATGTACGACTGGACCGAGCGAATAGGGACGGTCATTGCAGATCACTTCAAGCGTGTCCAGCTCATCGAATAAATCTTTGGCAAACACACGTGCATCATCGCCATTTGTACCTGCCACTACAGTGATTTGGTCTCCGTCATTGATTGGCGTGTCGAGACTGACGCCCTCCCCGTTGCGCTCAATCACCGGCGCCGTACCGTGACCACCCGGAATCATTTTCATCCGTCCGTTTACCGTGACAGTCATCGCCAATCCGGGGCGACCATACAGACGGCGGATATCCAGTCCGGATGCAATGAGGGCATCACCCAACGTCATTTTTCGCAGATCGAATATGCGCACAGGAGCATCATTGACCGTAACGGTTACATAGCGCAACGGGTGACGGCGCGCAGCAACAGCAATACCGACCGGCGTTACGAACTCAGGTCCACTGAGCGCAGGATTGTCTCCGACGTACTGTTTGATCGCATCGCCGCCTCTAACGGCAACACGGGCGGCAGGAATATTTAAGACCTGAGCAACTTTTCCGGTAAGCCCAGGGGTGAGGCTGCCGCCGCCGATCAGCATGACAGCTTGGGGAGCTTTTCCGTTGAGCTCCAATATTTTGAAGGCAATTTTATCGGCGAGTTGCTGGATGTCTGCCTCAATCGCACTCGTTACCTCAGAAGCGCTCAGCGTATGCTCCATTCCGAGAATGTCCGTGAAGGTGACGGACTCCTCGGTGGATAAGAGACGCTTCACCTCTTCTGCCATCGGAAAATCCATGAGAAAGGCATTCATGAGCGCATCCGTGATTTCATCGCCTGCAACGGGCACCATGCCGTAGGCGGTAATTGCCCCTTCCTCAGTCAACGCTACGTCAGAAGTACCTGCCCCAATGTCCACTAAGGCGATATTCAGTCGGCGCATCGTCACAGGAATCAGGACATTGATCGCCGCAATAGGCTCAAGCGTCAATGCCTGCATTTCCAGATCGCATCGTTTCAGTGCTGCGATCAGCGAGTCGACAACCACACGTGGAAGGAAGGTTGCGATCACATCTGTGCTTGCTATGTCACCCCGCTGGTCGATCAGACTCCCGATCAACTCTCCGTCCAGATGGTAATGGACGACGCTGTAACCCACGCAATAATAGCGGGTGACGTCTTGATCCTTTAGCTCCTGGGCTAATGCGGCTTGAGCCTCCTGTACAGCGGAAAACTCCAAAGCGACAACATCTTCACGCGAAATGAAGGCATGTCTGGCTAACGGCATGTCCACACGCACACGGCGGGTGCGCAATGACCGACCGGCAGCAGCGACCGCTACTTGATGCAGCTTGCCATATTTCCCCTCCAGCTCTTCTTTTATTTGTTGAATCACCTTAGCTACGGCGACGATATCGTGAATTTGCCCATCGAGCATGGAGCGTTCATCGTGCTCTCGAATTGCGCAGTCCAATACACGGTACTGCTCGCCGGTCGTTTCCACGATCAGGCCGACGACGCTGCGCGTTCCAATATCTAATGAAAAAATAAGCTCAGGGGCTGTGATGTCAGACAAATGTAGGTCACTCCTTGTAAGAGGTTGTTCATGAAGTCTTTACAATACTTATCGGTGATTTTGGTCTGTATCGGAAAGGAACAATCACTTTTAGCTAGAACATATATCCAAAACTATTCGATTTGAAAGGAAAGAATCCTGTCGAATCAAGGAATCTTCTTCGTTTTGACGAATAATTGGAAAAGATAAAAAAACAGAAAAAATTTACTTTCGCGCTTTTTGGCGCTAAACTGCTGACAAGGGTGTTTGAATCGATTATAATTACCCTAATTTATCGATAAATCCCTATATAAAAAGAGGAGAGTGGAGAGAGATGGCACACGATCAAATCGAAACTATGCGTAAGCGGATAGACGAGATCAACCTGCAAATTCTTGAATTGATCAACAAACGAGCTACCTTGGTTCAAGAGCTCGGCAAAGAAAAAGAAAAACAGGGCAGCAACCGTTTTGACCCAGAGCGTGAGCGCCAAATGCTCAATCTGCTCGTTGAAAACAATAAAGGTCCTTTCAATGACAATGCTATTCGTCATTTGTTCAAGCAAATTTTCCAAGTTTCTTTAGATCTGCAAGACGATGATAAGAAAAAAGTACTCCTCGTCAGCCGTAAGAAACAGGCAGAGGATACGGTTATCACGGTAAAAGGCGTAGAGTTCGGAGGGAAAAATCCGATCCTCATCGCAGGTCCTTGCTCCGTGGAAAGCTACGAGCAAGTAAGAGCAGTAGCAGAAAACCACGCAAAACGCGGCCTGCGCACACTGCGCGGCGGCGCGTACAAGCCTCGTACTTCGCCATACGACTTCCAGGGTCTCGGTGAAGAGGGCTTGCAAATTCTCAAGCGCATCGGGGATGAATTCAACCTCGTAACGATCAGTGAAATCGTGACGCCAGCAGATCTTGAGATGGCGACGAAATACATCGATGTCATCCAAATCGGTGCTCGCAATATGCAAAACTTCGAGCTGCTGAAGGCGGCAGGTCGTGTGAACAAGCCGATCCTCTTGAAGCGTGGCCTCTCTGCTACGATTGAAGAGTTCATCTACGCGGCAGAGTACATCCTGTCCGAAGGGAACACACAAGTCATGCTGTGCGAGCGTGGAATCCGCACGTATGAAAAAGCGACACGCAATACGCTCGATATTTCTGCTGTACCACTCCTCAAGCAGGAGACGCACTTGCCGGTGTTTGTAGACGTGACGCACTCTACAGGCCGCCGTGATCTGCTCTTGCCTTGCGCGAAAGCAGGTTTCGCAGTCGGCTCTGACGGAATCATGGTAGAGGTTCACCCAGATCCAGATGTGGCACTGTCTGATGCGAAGCAACAGTTGAACATTCCACAGTTCAATGAGTTCGTTGATGAACTGCTCGCTTCTGGCCTGTACAAAGGCGAGATTGTGGCAACGAGAGCATAAGAATACCTTTCGGGTATCTTTTAAGGGTCCTTCCTGCGCGCGGGAGGACCTTTCTCATTTGACGAACCATTGGCGACCAAGTAAGCTAGAATTACGTGCTGATATTGGTGAAGGAGGATAGGCCATATGGAAGACAACCATCAATGCTGCTCGACTGATCGGTCCACTGAAAGACCTGATAAAATCAAGTCGAATCTCATCTCCCGTCTGAATCGGGTAGAGGGACAGGTTCGTGGAATTCGCGGAATGGTAGAAAAGGATGTCTACTGCGACGACATTCTCAATCAAATTGCGGCTGTGCAGTCCGCCCTGAATGCGGTTGGGAAAATGCTCCTCGAAGGACATATGAAAAGCTGTGTGATGGATCGCATTCAGCAAGGCGATCATGAAGTGATTGATGAGCTTTTGAAAACGATGAACAAACTCATGAAGTAACGGGTGCGCAAGCCGTCAAAAACGATTGCAACGGCATACGGCTTGTCGTATCATAGGTGCATATATTTATGAAAACGCTTATGAAAACCAAAAAATAGGGAAAGTGAGGGTGCATGATGCCGGTTACTATATACGACGTAGCAAGAGAAGCGGGGGTGTCGATGGCGACAGTTTCCCGCGTAGTCAACGGGAATCCCAACGTAAAGCCTTTGACCCGAAAAAAGGTATTGGCTGCGATTGAGCGCTTGGGATATCGACCAAATGCGGTTGCTCGTGGACTCGCTAGCAAAAAAACGACTACAGTTGGTGTCATCATCCCGGATATCTCCAGTTTGTTTTTCTCCGAATTGGCGCGAGGGATCGAAGATATCGCTACCATGTACAAATACAACATCATTCTGTGTAACTCTGACCAACGGATGGAAAAGGAATTACAGCTCATTAATACTTTGCTCGAAAAGCAGGTGGACGGGCTTCTGTTCCTGGGCGCAGAAATCAAAGAAGATCATTTGCAGGCATTAACAAGCACCTCCGTACCGACTGTACTCGCCGCGACTCGCGATGCGGATAACGTACTTCCGTCGGTTAGCATTGACCACTTCCAAGCCGCATATGATGCGACGGAAGCATTGGTTGCACGCGGGCACAAGCGCATTGCGATGATCGCAGGTCCTGCAAACGATCCATTGGCAGGGTTGATGCGCTATGAAGGCTATAAAAAGGCGTTGAAAGATGCGGGTATCGAGCTGGATGAAGAGCTGATTGCGACAGGCAACTATTTTTATGAATCCGGCTTGTCCACTACAAAAGCTTTTCTTGCTCTTAAAAATCCGCCGACGGCGATTTTTGCAGCAAATGATGAGATGGCCATTGGCGCGATCCATGCCATTCAAGATTCTGGCTTGAACGTGCCAGGTGACATCGAAGTCATTGGTCACGATAATATTCGTCTGGTTGAAATGGTACGTCCACGACTGACTTCTGTCGTACAGCCCATGTACGATATTGGTGCGGTGGCGATGCGCCTGTTGACCAAGTACATGAATAACGAAAATGTCGAAGAGCATGTCGTGCTGCTGCCGCATCGAATTGAGTATCGGGAGAGCACAAAACCCGATCAAGCCTGATCGGTAAAGGGACATAGGTAATTGACAGCAAGAGGGGGATGGGAAATGCGTTACGGAATTATCGGCGCGATGGATGAAGAAATCGCGCTTTACTTGGAAGCGATGCAAGAGACAACTACAGCCACCAAAGCAGGCATTACCTATTACACAGGTAAAATGGAAGGCAAGGATGTCGTGCTGTGCAAATCAGGTGTCGGCAAGGTGAATGCTGCCGTGACGACACAAATCCTCATCGATTCATTCCAAGTGGAACGTGTCATTTTCACAGGTGTAGCAGGAGCCGTTCACCCTGAATTAAATATTGGTGATATTGTAGTTTCGACGGATTGCATCCAACATGATATCGATGTGACACCACTTGGCTTTGAGCCAGGACAGATTCCGTTTACAGAGCAATGGACTTGGCAAGCGGATGCTGGGCTGATGCAGCAAGCGATCGATGCGGGCAAGGAGCTGGAAGCGGGAGTTCAAGTAGTGAGCGGGCGTATCTTGTCCGGTGACCAGTTTGTTGCCAGTCGGGAAAAGGTTCAATGGCTGTATGAGCAATTTGCAGCACACTGCACCGAAATGGAAGGGGCATCTGTTGGACAAGTATGTGCGATGAATGGCGTGCCGTTTGTCGTGGTTCGTTCGATGTCGGATAAAGCAGACGGCTCCGCGCATGTAAACTTCGTGGAATTTACCAAGCTGGCTTCCCAGCGCTCCTACGCGATTGTCCGTAATATGCTGACAGCAACACAAGCATCGACAACTGCCGGAGTGATTGTCTACTCGACGAAAAACTGTGTGGATTGCGACATGGTTAAGAATTGGCTGACAGCAAAAGGTGTTACCTTTGAAGTGCGCGATGTCATGACGAGTCGTGCCTATCAAGAAGAAGTGGAGCGCTTTGGCTTCATGGGTGTGCCTGTTACAGTCGTAGGTGATAAAGCTGTAAAAGGCTTTGCACCGTCTGAGCTGGAAGAGCTGGTGAAATAGAGTTTGGAATAGAAAAAGCGTGCTGACCAGTACCCAAAGGTACGAGGACAGGACGCTTTTTTTCTTACTTCTCTGATCCAGTAGGTGCGTACAGCATCGCACGTTCTAACGTAAGCCGATTTTTTTCCGTGATCTCTGCTCGTCGTGGGATTGTTGGGAATGGTTCGTCAAAAAGCCGAGGTGGCAAGGGCAAATCCGTCTCAGGCTGCCAGCGCTTGAGCCAGGCTTCGGGAAGATCACCGTCCGCAAGAGGCTGATCACTCATCTCACTCCATACCAGTGTCCACGCCCGTGGCACCACCCGCCAAATATCGTAACCCCCACCTCCTACTGCTATCCAACGACCGTCACAATATTCGTGAGCGAGACGGTGAGCAAGGCGAGGAATCGCTTGATAAATTTTCATCGAGCAAGACAAATGGGTGAGGGGGTCGTATGCATGAGCGTCACAACCATTTTGGGTCAGGATGACATCCGGCTTGAAGCCAGCCGCTAGCTTTGACACCAGCTCTTCATATACTTCCAGAAAAGAATCGTCTTCTGTGAAGGCATCCAGTGGAACGTTGACAGAATAACCGTAACCGCTTCCATCACCACGTTCAGACAAATTGCCTGTTCCCGGGAAGAGATACTTTCCTGTTTCGTGAATGGATACAGTCAATACATGAGGGTCATCGTAAAACGCCCACTGTACCCCATCCCCATGATGGGCATCAGTGTCGATATACAACACGCGCGCATTCCAGTTTTTTCGCAAATAAGCGATCGCGACGGAGCAATCATTGTAGATACAAAATCCGGAGGCGCGCCCACGAAAGGCATGGTGCAGTCCACCGGCGGGATTGAAGGCGTGTTCTGCCTGTCCACTCATAACCGCGTCCACTGCGTTTAACGTACCTCCGACGATCAGCGAGGACGCTTCATGCATGTTTGAAAAACAGGGAACATCCTCTGTTCCCAAGCCATAACTGGCTGCCTGCGGAAGCTCGTGTTCACTATGGCCCTGATCACGAACAAATTGGATATAGCGTGGGTCATGCACCAGGGCGAGTTCTTCATCTGTCGCCGGTCGGGGAGTCAGGATGTCTGAGTCTTGGAGTATTCCGTAACTGCTCATCAGATCGTGTGTGAGGAGCAGACGACGCTGGTTGAACGGATGATCATCATGAAAATAATATTGCGTGTAGTCTGGAGAGTAGATCAGACGAGCATTTCGGCTCACTGGGGTATCCCTCCTTCCGTAGGGCCGATTACGGAAAAGCCTTTTTCAAGGAGCAATTGCGTCACGATACGCGGATCAATGGTCTGTACCCGAAAAACAAGGTTCTTTTTCGCCGGCTTTTTCCCAGGAAAGACCACGACGCTCGTGACATTTACCTGTGCATCGCGAAACACTTGACTGACTTCTGCCAGCATGCCGACGCGGTCGTCTACTTCTACTTCGATATGGGAGCTAGGTTTGTTAACGCCGAAAAGTTCGATCAGGCTAGAGAAAAGATCCGATTCCGTGATCAATCCTACGAGCCGATTCCCTTCGACGATGGGTAGAGAGCCGATTTTGTGCTCGTATAGTTGGAGGGCTGCGTCTTCGATGAAATCCAGTGGATGGGCTGTGATGACTTGTTGATTCATGATATCGGCTACAGGCTTGTGCAGGACGGTGTCATCATCGTCATGTGTGAGCAGGCGAGAGGGGAGAGCGTCTCGCAGGTCGCGGTCCGAGACAATGCCTACGAGTGAGTCGTTTTCAATGACAGGCAAATGCCTGATTCTGTTTGCACGGAGGAGAAGAAGTGCTTCTCCGATTGTAGTGGAAGGCTGGATCGTGACAATTTTTTTCCGCATAATCTCTTCAATACGCATAAGAGTGACCTCCTGGAATCAAAAGGCATCCAAACTAGTAAAGAAAACGATTTTGAAACCGCATAGCATCAAAGGCAACGATTGTTTCTGGCGGTACACGCTTGCCGATTTTGGCCATTAGACAGTTGGCGGGATGTGAGCATATTTCCGGGTCGTCTGTCGCCATCCAGCTCAGGCCTGCGCTGCCCATGACCTTTTCCATGACCTTTCTGTATTGCCATACATCGAGTCCTGTTCCTTTCAGGTCCCAATGCCAATAATACTCCGTTGTAATAATGACGTAGTCTTCCATGGCGTCGTCCAAGAAGGCGACTTCCAGCAGCTTTTTGCCTACGCCACCTGCTCTCACTTTATGACTGATTTCAATCGCACCCAACTCCAGTAAATCGGGCAGTTGGGCTTGTGACCATCGCTCCAGTGGATCGGGGTGCAGAAAGGTCACGTAGCCGAGGACGAGGTCTCCTTCGCGTGCAATAATAATGCGCCCTTCAGGCAAATCAGCGATTTCGATGAGAGCTTCGTGTTGCTGTTCAGGGATACGAAAAGCTTTCAGTCCCTCATCAAAGCGTAATGAGGCTAGATAACTTCCTGTAATCGGTCCTTCGACGAGCAGCTCCTTGTTGTTCACCATTAGGCTCAATGAATGATAGCGTTTGACGTGCTCCATCAGTTCCCCCCCTTACGTTTGTAGAAAAACAGAGATGGCGTCTAACCATCTCTGTCAGTTGTCATTCCAGTTTATTCTGTGGTGTTGGCAGTTACGATGTTAGAATGTGGCGATTCTCCGTAACTGTTGACTGCGGTAATGTAATAGTTGCTGCCATTCGGTACTTCTGCCGCGTGTGTAAAGCTTGTGCTAGAGACAGTGCCGAGTAGCAAATAGCCGCTTGCTGAGTCAGGGCTGAAATATACGTTGTACATCTGCTCAGACGAGCTGCTTCCTTTCCACTTTAGCTGCCAACCGTTAGGTGTATTTTTGATAGACAAGGATTTTGGAGCAGCAGGTAGTGAAGTGGAATCTGTGTTTGTATTCGTGCCTCCTGATCCATCTGCTGGGTTCGTCTCCGTTCCGCCTGAATCTGTTTGACCATTCCCGTTATTGTTTATCGGATTCGGGATGCCTGTTTCCGAACCTTGATTTGGATCAGGCAACTGCCATGTCTGTGATGAACCGACAGAAGCGATTGCGGAAGGCTGCGATTCATGGCCGGCGATATCCACAGAAGTGACATAATAGCCTAAATCTCGATGGATTGCAGTCGTATCGGCAAAAGTCAATTCCGATGGATCTTTCACAGTCGCTACTTTGACAAAGCCGTTCTGAACATCAGCACGGTAGATGCGATAACCGACCAAGTCAGCTTCTTTGGCTGACTGCCACGTAAGCGTAACTTGCTTGCCTGAGCCTGTAGCTGTTACACCGCTTGGCGAAGATGGTGCGCCACCTGTCTCTGTGCGAGGATCTTCCCTGTCAGGCAGACGCTGCTCCCAATCTGGTGGTTGGGTGGCGACTCTGCTGTTTTTCGCTTGAATTTGCTCCTTGGTAGGAAGCGGATCAGGTGAGCGGTAGAAGACGCCTTCAGTAACAAAATCTTCAGGTGTCCCTTCCTTCGCCAAATACCGTTCGCCATTATAAGTAATGACGCGTGCTTTTTGGTGGGTATCGTCCACCTTCCTCGGAACGAATTTGCTGTTGAACAAATCAGTGATCAAATGGCCAGCTTCTTTCGAAAGCTCACTTGGCAAAAGACCTGATTTCGAGTCAACAGTCGCGCTGACAATTCCTGCCGGCTTTTTAAAGGTGGAATCAGGAGGTGAAAGGTTCGGATGCTTCGCAATGACATCCTTCATGACCTTACCCCATACGACCATCGGAACATATTTGTCCGCGTCTGGCATTGGATATGGCTCGTCAAAGCCAACCCATACCCCCATGGACAGCTCTGGCGTGTAACCGACGAAATAGAGGTCGTTGCTGTTGTTCGTTGTTCCGGTTTTACCTGCCACATCAACTTTGCGCGGCACGTATTTGCGGATGTGTGTGCCTGTACCGTTATTGACAACGGAACGCATCATATCCGTGATCAAGTATGCTGTTTGCTCGCTGTACACTTGCACTGGTTTAGTCTCATGTCGGTAAATGACTTTTCCGGTGCTATCTTCAATTCGGTCAATCAGATAGGCATCCACGAAAGAACCGTGATTTGCGAATGTCCCATAGGCGTTTGTAATTTCCTCAACAGTTGTTCCGTAGGTAAGACCGCCAATTACACCAGTTGCTGCATAGTTGTCAGCCTCTACCAATGTAGTGATTCCCATTTTCTTTACGTATTCGAGAGCCGTTGGAATGCCAACTTTCAAATACGTCTTGATCGCCGGAATGTTCCAGGACATCCGCAGCGCTTCGCGGGCACTCATCATCCCTTGCCATTTGTTGTTCCAGTTCTTAGGTAAATGAGAACCGTTCTGGCCGTCAGCGAGTAGCACGGGAGCATCATCGATTGGGGATGCTGGCTGGAGCAATCCCAGTTCAAAAGCAGGAGCATAAGCGGCAAGTGGCTTCATGGCCGAACCAGGCTGACGAGGTACAGTGGCGTGGTTTGTCTGTTCCACCTTGAAGTCACGTCCCCCGATCATGCCGAGGATGGCTCCTGTTTTGTTGTGAATCAGCATTGCGCCGACTTCTTCCAGAGCATTTTCGATTTTCTCTGTTTTGCCGTTAGAGCGGCGAATCGTATAGGTGCGATTCTTACCGAAGTTTTTCGGATCGGCTGCAACAGCCTGCATGATGTCATATACGCTCTTGTCGATTGTGGTATGTATTTTGTACCCTTTTCGCAGTATGTCGCGACGTTTCTCTTCAACGAGCTGTCGGTATTCGTTGCGGCCGATGGTTGATTTGTCTCGTCCTTTTTCCAAGAGGTCTGCATCCACAAGTTGACGTGCGGCACGATCTTCAATTTCCATCATCAAGAATGGTACTTCCCGATAAGCTTGCTGCGTCGGTTTTGCTAGCTGTGCCTTCAAATCACTGGCGAGAGCTCCATCGTATTGGGTTTGTGTGATGTAGCCATTTTCCAGCATGCGATCCAACACCATTTCTTGGCGTTCCTTCCCGCGCTGATAGCTTTCTGCACGGAACGGAGAGTAGGCACCTGGGTTTTGAATCATGCCCGCAAGATATGAGCCCTCAGCGAGCCCCAGCTCTTTTACATCTTTGCCAAAAATCCCTTTTGCGGCAGCCTGAACGCCGTATACGTTTGATCCGTTGGCGTTTTTTCCGAAGTAAATTTCGTTCATGTAGGCTTCCAGAATCTGATCTTTGGAAAACATGCGCTCGATTCGAATCGCGGTAAAGATTTCACGGGCCTTACGGGTGTGGCTAACTTCAGCAGAAAGGATTGTATTTTTTACAAGCTGCTGTGTAATCGTACTACCACCTGTGACGACAGGCTGGTTGGTAATTTCCTGAATCGCTCCGCGCATGGTAGATTGAAGCGAAACTCCAGAGTGGTGGTAGTAGGTTTTGTCTTCAGTTGCGATGATGGCATTAATCAAATAGGGAGAAACGTCTGCTTTCTTCACTAAACGTCGATCGCCTTCTTCGGCCCGCAATTGGCCAATCAGAGAGCCGTCGTTGTAGTAGGCGAATCCAGTCAGATAGTTGGTGAAGATTTTATTCTCCAGTTCCTCCTTGCTGCGCACAGGCTCGTCCTTCACGAGTGCGGCAACATAACCTGTCACGATTCCTCCCGCGACTGCAGCTCCCATAAGCCCTAGCACGAAGACGATTTGGAAGATGATCCAGAACGTTCTACCGCGGCTTCTGCGTCGCTTTTTCTTCGTCGGTTCAGAGGAAGATGTGTGGTTATTCGACATAATCTACGACCCCCTAGCATACCCCCTGATTATACCATACGAGGAACCTAGAGGATAGAAAATGCGCAGGAGATAGCAAAATGTGTCAAAAAACGTTGGAAGTTGTCAACGGCATGTGATTGATTGCGTTTTACAGACATTATTAAGCTTATAGAGTGGGATGAGAAAATAAATTTCATAGGAGGAGACAATTGAACACAGCAATCAGAAAGATGAATTCATCCGAGAGGTGTTGGAGCTGGAGAAAGCGTGGCGTAAAGCAAATACATAAAAAAAGAGCAGGCCGACAAGCGGCACTACTCTTTTTCTTTTTATCCTCAGACGATTAACGGCTGTAGAACTCAACGATCAGAACTTCGTTGATTTCAGCTGGCATTTCTTCACGGTCTGGCAGACGAGTGAAGGTACCTTCAGCAGCAGCATCGTTGAATGTAACGTAGTTCGGCAGGAAAGTGCGGCTTTCCAGAGCGTCCTTGATCAGTTGCAGACCACGGGACTTTTCACGAATGGAGATTACATCACCGGGTTGTACGCGGTAGGATGGGATGTTTACTTTTTTGCCGTTTACCAGGAAGTGACCATGGTTTACCAACTGACGAGCAGCTGGGCGAGTTGGAGCAAAGCCCATGCGATATACCAGGTTGTCCAGGCGGGATTCCAGCAATTTCATGAAGTTTTCGCCCACTACGCCAGCCATTTTGCTAGCATTGTCGAAAGTGCGGCGGAATTGTTTTTCGTTAAGGCCAAACATGTGGCGCAGTTTTTGCTTTTCTTGCAACTGGATTCCGTACTCGCTCAGTTTACGACGGTTGTTGTGACCGTGTTGACCTGGAGGGAAGTTGCGTTTGATGTCTTTTCCTGTACCATCGAGGGAAATACCCAGACGACGAGCTAGTTTGTGACGAGGTCCTGTGTAACGTGACATGTTTTCATTCTCCTTTAATATGGATTCGCAGGTGTTTACTTCCGGCAGGTTAGTTCCTACTTTATCTACACGAACTTCGGACGGTAGCGTTTCCGCATCGTGCTCCTCACAGATGATCAGCCGCAGTCTGTAAAGGGAGGGAACTAAGAGGGTACATCCTTCCGTTTTTACCTACAATCAATGCTACCCTGTACACATACATTCAATAATACTAGGCGCGTCATAGTAAAGTCAAGGGAAAAGAAGCGCGCCATCCGCCGCAAGAAGTGGGATGGATGGCGCTTTTTGGGTTTTATTTTCGCAACAAAGTAACCGGACCGTCTGGATTATCCCGTTTTTCGAGGAAACGGGTAAAGGTAATGGCTGCATCGGCACGAGGGACGAGGCTCTGCGGCTGGAACTTCTGCTTATCGGTCGGCACAATACCGAGTGTAGTCGCGATAATGATCGAACCGCGGTACTTCGAATTGGCAATGTCTGAGAGCCCGGACTGAAACATGCCAGGGAAGTCCGTCAGTTTTTTGTAACCGAGTGCACGAACAATCATATCCGCGAGCTCTTCACGTGTAATCGTCTCATTTGGATTCAGCTTGGAAGCATTTTTATCGAGAAGTCCGCGATCAACAGCACCTTCCACGGCTGAGAAGAAGCGGGAGCCATTTGCCACATCGCTATAGGTGGCCTTGCGTTCCAGAGAGTACTGTGGATAGTTTCTGCCTTGATTGAGACTGATCATGAGCATCTCAATCATTTCGCCACGTGTGATCGGTTTTTGCGGCATAATATTACCGTCTTCAAGTGTAAGTGCGTCGTATTCATACATCAGCAAAAGTTCCTTCTCTGCTGGATGTCCTTCCAAATCGGCAGGAGCCGGACGATGCAGTGCAATCGTTTTGCCAGTAGAGGTGGAGCTCCACTCGCCTGTTACAGCGTCAAGGTAATACGGCTGCTCAAATGGCGTAATGGTCGCCCGATAAACGATCTTGGCGGTTCGCTTCGGTGTGTAGGAAGGCTGCTCTTTTGCGCGTTTGGCATCCTCAGGAGTAAGAGGGACGAGGGCGTATACTTCCTCTGCTTTTGTCTCGGTCCACCACTTCTCGCTCGCTTCGGCAGCAGGCAGGTGCTTGGGAACTTGTGTCGGGTATGTTTCGTTGCCCAAATCAGCGCTGTAATTCAGCAGATCGCCTGTTTCTATGTCAAACGTGAAATGGGCAGAGCCGCTAGCTGCAGCAATTCCATTGATAAAACGCTCAAATCGGATCTGCGTCCGCTCGGAATCAACAACGGGTTGATTTTCTTCCTCAATACGTTCTGTCCAGTAAAGCTGGTGGGCCATGGTTGGAGCCAGTTCGCGAATCGCTTCCATCGCTTTTGCTTTGAATTTTTCCATATCTGGTTTTTTAGTAGCGGTTGTTTTTTCTTTATGGCCGCGGAAGTCCTTGTTCAATCGGTAGATGTCGCCGGTTACAGCATCCACGGAGACATACGCAAATCCGTCTTCGCTATTGCCTTTTTCGCCGAATTCGAGATCCCAGACAGGGCGATTGCCACGGAAGTCTTTTTCATTGTAATTGGCAGAACGAAGCTCGTAGTTGGACAAATTCAATGTTTTCAATACCCATTGTACAGCTTCCTCTTGGGAGAGCGGTTGTCCGCTGCGGCGTGCAGGAAGGACTTTGCTGCTTACAGGCTCAGGATCTTTCGGTGCTTGATACGAGGTCAACGATTGTGTCATTGCTTTGCCAGTCTCCGCATCAATATAAAAGGTGAAGGGATTCATATAACCTAGGGATGGCTTGTTGTTTTGCGTCTCCATTCGCTCCCACGGCAGCAGGTAAACTGGTTTTGGATTCGCTTGTTCTTTAAACAGTTTCTCGGCTTCGTTCTCTGAGATTTTCGTATCCGTATCCTCGAAAGTCACGTCGTTCCAGGACAGAGAATAGTTGGTCACTGTACCGGAAGCATCTACGGTGATTTCTGCGCCGTTGTCGGGAAAGAGAATGCCATCCACGTCACGAACAAAACGGAAATTATAGAAGACTTCTGCGTTCAGCGGAGTTTTTGGCTCTGGCATGTCGCGAGTATATAGTCTTGTTTCCGCTGCTTTTCCTGCATTGTTTTTCTCCAAAAAACGCTTCGCCTGCTCTTGCGCCTCTGTATAGGAAATTCGCTTTGCATAGGGAAGCGAGGATGCTCCCTGCTCATGACGCGAATAGGAAGTCAGCTCGCCTGTATTGGCGTGGATACTGACGCTATATGATAGAAGGACTTTGCCGTTTTCCGGATTTTTCTTCACCCAACTAAACGACCATTCAGGAAATGGGCGCCAGCTATCCGCTGAACGAAATGATACATCTTGCACTGTCATCCCGGCGGTAGGCACTATTTTTGTAGCGAGTGCCAAGGCAGCTTCCTTGGAGAGCTTTGCTTTGGCTTGTGCCACGGAGTCTGCTTGTGACACAGTAGTCGCCATATTATTGGTACTCACATGAGGTGATTGTGCATGCGCTTGTGCGACAGGCAGCAACAGACTGGCAGATAGAACAAATGAGCTAGACCGAATGATCCACGGTTTCATAGGAACCCCTCCAACGATGTCATATTCTTCTTATCACCTCTGACGAGGGGAAGCAAAAGTTCGTTTCAGTTCAAATCCATGAAAAAAAGCTCCCGGTATTTGCAGAAAGGAATGAAATATAGGAATTTTGTACCAAATGTTTTTTTATCAATCTAGAATTGTGAACATGCATCTTATATAATAAGAAATACTATCCATAAGAATACAGAACGGTAAGGAGATAAATCGTTTTGGAAACCATCATGTATCTCATTCGTCATGGAGAGACGGAGTGGAATCAGGTTCGCCGTATACAAGGCCACAGTGACATCGCATTGAACGAGCTCGGGGTACGCCAGGCCGAGCAAGTAGCAGACAGGTTCCAAGGCGAGACGATTCACGCTTTTTATTCGAGTGATCTTAGTCGTGCGCGCGATACGGCTGCCAAGATTGCTGATAACTTCCAATCCTCTGTTTCAACGCGGCCAACCTTGAGAGAGCGCTGCTATGGGGAGTGGGAGGGGCTCACCTATGAAGAAATACGTGAGCGATTTGAGAATCAGGATGAGGCCTCCTGTGGAATCGAGACATTCGAAGACATGCAGCGTCGAGCGGTAGCTGCCATGACAGAAATAGCAGGAAGCCATCCAGGTGAGGCGATTGTCGTTGTCTCGCATGGCGGTCTCATTAATAGCTTCTTGCATTATGTGACGGTAGGAGAACAAGGAACGGGGATTACACGTATCGATAATACCGGTATTACGATATTTCGGTATGTAGATCGCAGGTGGGAAGTTCTATCCGTTAATGATACAGACCATTTGAAAGCTTGAGAAAATGCTGAGAGAGGGAGTTTCTCGTGTCAAGTAAAATGTTGGGGAAGTTAGAGACGGTCTTTTCCTACACGGCCCATTTTATCTTACAATCTTGGCCGGAAAAGCGCCCAGGCATCCTTTTCTTGACAGATTCCGGGGGCCGCGTAATCAACTTCATGGAAATGCAGGTTGGTCCATCTCGGAATTCTCAAGGGCTTACCCTGCAACACGATGTATCGATTGGTAAAGTCTTTGATTTTGTTGTAGAGGCACTTTCTTCCAAAGAGATCGTAGTCAAAACGAGAAGTGAAACAAATAATGTGTGTGGAGCCTTTCCTTTGTGTGAAGAAGATGGAAGGGTTCGAGCTGTCATTGGCATAATAGCGCCCACAGATCAGATCCACTTCGATTTGTCATCCTACATGCGCGGGCTAGAGCCGTTGATTCGCATGGGATATGATGCTTATATTCAACACGTGACCAGCCAGATTGTCATGGATTTGACGCTGCATGATACGGCCAAAGAGCTGCTGCAAAGCTTGACGGGTCAGATTAGTGACATTATCCAAAAAGGCTATTGTTCGGCCGTTAAGCTCGCTGACAATGCCACATTGATTCCACAGGAGAGCGTAACAACGCAAGTGGCCGAAGGTGGACAAACCCACATTGCCCAACTGGTTTCGAGATTCGGTACGGCGCCAATCATGCCATCCATTTTGGATGACCACAGGCTTGTCGTCGTGCCTGTCTCCTTGAACCAAACGCCGCTCTACGCATTGTTTTTGCATCTGCCACCCGAAGAAACAGATTGCGTGTACGATGAACGGGATGTAGCTTTTTTGCAGGAAGTAGGCGCGAAGGCAAGCGTTGCGCTTTGGCGTTCGATCATGTCGGACGACCTGCGTCGTGAAGCGAGCAAAAAAGACTTGTTGTATCAGTTGATGTCTAAGATTCAGGCATCGATTGATGTGAATGATGTTTTGCATGAAATCGTGACGAGCATTCCCAGCCTTTATCCGTACTTGTCAGCAGAGCTTTTCCTGACGGTTGAACCCAATGCAACCACCCCGGTCAAACAGCTATCTTTTCAAGAAGTAGAGCCGTCAACCAGTACCAAGGCCTATTTGGAAGGACGTCTCATTGCCGAAGAAGTGGGAGAAGGGGAGCAACAGGTGACGGTGATCGCAGCGCCGCTCTTGGGCAAGCAAGGCATCTACGGAGTTTTGCAAGTGACATCCGATCAGCGAATCACCTTGAATCAGCATGAAAAGGATTACATCTCGATCTTGGCGGATACTGCTGGCACTGCGTTTGAAAACGCACAGCTCTATCAGCAATCGCGCAATTTAATTCGAGAATTGCGTTTGATTAATGAGATGGCACGCCAGTTGAACAGAAGTCTTGATTTAAAGGAAATTCTCGATTTTGTTACGACAATGATGCGGGCTACTTTTGATGCGGAGTTTTGTGCTATTTTGCGAAAAACGCCAGGAGAAGATTGCTTCGATGTGCTCTCTTCCTCCATACCAGCATTCAATGGCCAGGCTATCAATTCTAATGAAAAGCCATTTCAGCAAATCTTGCAAAACAAGCAGGCATTGTTGCTTGCTCAGCCAGGGGCAGGACCGCTTCCTTTTTCGCTCTTTTCGTGCTGTTCCTTCATGGGGGTTCCACTCGTTGTTGAAGGTGAGATTAGTGGAGTCCTTTTAGTCGCAGATTCCCGTTATCATTTTTTTAGTTTTGACGACTACAAACTCCTCGAAATCTTTGGCCAGCACGCGAGCTTGGCAATGACCAACGCGGTCCTGCATAATGAAATGGAACGAATGGTCATTACGGATAATTTGACAGGTCTGTACACGAGAAGACATTTGAATGAACGAGTAAGAGGATCATTACAAAAAGACAACAATGGCTCGTTGATCTTGATCGATATTGATTATTTTAAGAACGTGAATGATACGTTTGGTCATCAGGTAGGGGACGAGGTACTGATTCAGGTCTCCAATCTGATTCGACATAGCATTCGAGACAGTGATATCGCGGCAAGATGGGGCGGAGAGGAACTCGCTGTTTATTTGCCGCGTGTGGACAAAAACACCGCGCATTCCGTGGCAGAGCGCATACGGGAATGCGTCGAGCAGGAGACGTCTCCGCAGGTCACGATCTCCTGCGGACTAGCGAAATGGAGCAGGGAGATGGATGTAAACCTGAGTGTAGAAGCGCTGTTCCATCAAGCAGATATAGCTTTGTATGAAGCCAAAAATTCAGGTAGAAATCAAGTTGTTCTCGCCTAGAGCCAAAACAATGGCTCTTTTCTCTTTTCGGAAAAAAAGGCAAAAAACTTGAGAGGTAGATAAAAAATGACAACAAATGATGGCAAGCAAAGGATCGCGATGCAAGTAGCACCTGATATTTATTGTCTGGAAATACCTACTCCTTTTGATGTGGGGGCAGTAAACGTTTACTTGCTAAAAGGGGAGCGCTTGACCTTAGTTGATGTGGGCCCATTGACCGACGCTGCGTGGGTGGCCTTAACAGAAGGCTTAGAATCGGTTGGGGTAAGCGTGCAAGAGATCGATCAAGTCATACTGACGCATCATCATGTGGATCATTGCGGGCAGTTAGAAAAAGTACGGGAGCGATCGGGAGCGAAGACATTTGCCCATCCGCAGGCAACACCTTATGTACAGCAGGATGAGCAGTTTATGACTTTTCATGATCAGTTTTTCGAAGAGCTGTACATCCAGAGCGGTGTGCCAGAAAAAATGATGGTCATTATCTCGAAATTTCACAAGCTGATGAAGACGTTTTCTGCGCCAAGCCAGATTGACTTTCATCTGAAGCATGAGCAAAAGGTGCCGTACCTGGAGGACTGGCAAGTACTGTATACGCCGGGACACAGCCAAAGCCATCTGTCGTTGTATCGGGCAAAGGATCAAGTCATGATTGGTGGAGACCATATCATTAAGCGCATTTCATCCAATGCGTTTATTGAACCACCCCGGAATCGTACGAGTACAAGACCACTGACTTTGATCCAATACCGCACAGCGCTGCAAATGTGTGCGGACATGGAGATCGAACAAGTCCTGAGTGGACACGGTGAACCGGTTTACAATCATCGAGAGCTCATACTCACTCGTCTGCAAAAGAACTGGGAGAGAACAGACATGCTCCGCAGGCTTCTTGCAGATGGAGAAAAGACAGCTTTTGAACTGAATGCTCTCTTATTTCCGGGCTTGTACCAAAAAGAATTGCCATTAACGCTATCCGAGACATTGGGGCACATCGATTTGTTGATGATTCTCCATCAGATTGAAGTGAGAGAGCAGGATCGAGTCTTGTATTACCACCTGTAAAACCTAATCGCGCAAGAGAGGCTTGCAAGTAGAATAAGCCTATTCCTCCCCGGAAACGCTAAAAGGGACTATTACCCTGGGACCTCACATGAGGCTGACCTAAGGGTAACCGAGGGAGGGTAGCATCGATGCAGAAGTATTGGCCCATTTGCGTGATGGCTCTAGCGTGTACAGTTGCTGTGGGTGGCTGTAACCAAATGAGAGTGAAGCAGGATGCGAATACAACGTTTGAGCAGGTGCGTGACAAGTTCGATGCACAAAAAGCGTATGCGTTCTACGGCCAAACCAAGCTGTTGACGGCGAACAGTGCCAATGCGAACATGGTTAACTTTTCGGGAAGAAAAGACGGAGAGGCTGTTTACATGAACGTGAAGCTCTCCGTACCAGAGGAAAACAGAGTGGACAACCTATCCTTGCTCAGCCAAGGGGACAAGCTGTACACCAAGGATGGACAAAACGAAGGCTGGAACCATGTTGCAGGAGATAGTCCGGCCCTGCATCAAGAAATGAACAACTGGAACCCCATTGCTTCGTTTCAGCAAATAGACGATATGAAACGAAACGTCCGGATGTTGCCTGATGACAATCCAAAAGACGATTTTGAGGCGATCGGAGTGGTATTGGATTCTGCCAAACTAAAGAGCTGGCTTGTTACCCAAATGCAAGAACAAACAAAGTCGGGAGCAAAAGTCCAATCGATAGCAGGGCGAGAAAAACCCTACATACCGAAGCTGAAGATAGCGATGTCACTCTCGGAAGGCAATTGGAGAGGAACGCCTGCCCATCATTCCGGACCCACGATTCAGTCCAAGAAGAAGGTGGACGTAAACGAGCTCGTGAACCAGATGGAGGTGGAGGCAGAGTACACGATTCACTACAACAAAAAAACGATGCTCCCCACGAACATGACGATGTCAATCCGATCTTCGTACGATTTGAACGATCAGCGTGTAAAAGAGCATACGCAAGTAGAAACATATTTGCAGCAATATGGAACGGTAGCCCCCATCATAGCTCCAACGGAAAAAAGCAAATAGGAAGTAAGAGTAATCAAGTGAGACGTTCCTCTTGCAAAACAGACAGGAGCGTCTTTTTTCTGTCAGGGAAAATTAAAAAGATAAGGTAACGTACTCGATACTTTTTACGTACTTCTTATGTGGAAGAAAATCTATGCGGTAGCGGTTTTTTTCGGTGGAATCAGCATTGTGAGAAGGAATCATGGAAAACATTGTCGAACTTACAACAAGACTATCTTTTTTCGTCGAATAATCTGTACAATGGGAAAGATGCCTGATGGATCAGACGAAAATGCGTATTTTATCCGCAGCAGCGAAGCTTTTTGATGTTCATGGCTACAAAGGAACCTCCGTAAGACAAATTGCCTCTGTTGCTCAAGTAAATTCCGCGCTGATTTCCTATCACTTTGAAGGGAAGCAAGGAGTCCTGGAGACGCTGATTGCTTCCTACTTTGAGACGTTGTTTCGCCTTTTGGAAGAACTGGAAAACGAGCAGGAAAACATCCCTGCCTATCAACGATTGGAACAAGTTGTGCAGCTGTATTTGCAATTTCAATGTGAGCATGCGCCTATCACACGTTTGATTCACCGTGAGCTGAGCGTAGAATCCATGCTTGCACGTGAAGTGATGACACTGTATATGAGCCGATGGAAGCACGGGCTTTCGCGTGTGATCGAGGGCGGTGTCGTCTCGGGTGAGTTTTTGCCCGTCTCTATTGATCGTACAGTACTGGCTATGACGAGCCAGATGATATATCCATTTTTGCAACCACAAATGGTTCGCCAGGTCTATGATCTGGAGCCATCTTCCGAGGATTTCGTCCAATGGCTGCAAACCTCGATTATGTGTTATCTACGAGGTTCTTTGCTGCCCGCTTAGGCGTGGCCTCTCCCAATGAATGATTCTAGTAAGGGGATGTATGACAAGTGAAACGAAAACTATTCATGCTCTGTTTGGCAGGCATGTTGTTATATACGAATCCGGCTTATGCAACGCCGTTTCCAGATAAAAAAGACGAAGTTGTTCAGGACGCTGACAACTATTTGAAAAAAGAAGACAGAACGGCCTTTGCAAATTCTTTGAACGGGATACCCGGCAGCTACAAAGTCGTGGTAGTGGAAAGCACTGCACCGGAAGCTGAATCTCCAGATATTTACGCGCAAAAGCTGTTTGACAATTACAATTTGGCCGATGATGCACTGATGATCGTACTTGACATGAACACCGAGCAGCTGGGGATTTATGCCGGTCCTTCTTTGCAGGAAAAAGGTGCCACGATGGCAATGCTGCATGAAAAGATCGCGTCTTTTTATGACGCATTCCGCACACAAAAGCAGTATTTGACCGGTATACAAACTGTAATCGCGGAAGTAAACAGGGAGCTTAGCCGTATTGAAAGCAAGCAAGCAACAGCAAAACCGGATGCGACCGACGCTAGTAAAGCGGGAGAGAGCGAAAGCAGTAGCACACTGGGAGGGATTCCCTGGTGGATCTATCTGGTCGGTGCGGTATTTGCTGGGCTATCGATCGGTTTGATTTACGCAATGATCAGACGTCGTGCTATTTTTGCCCAAGTAGACGATGTAGAGGATTGGAAGGAAGAGCTCGTTGAGAAGATCAATGTCATTGAGGTGGAAAAACCGCTTCGCCGTTCCAGCGGCATGACAGAAGTACGTTACCACCACTTGGCTGACAAAAAAGAAAACCTGCTGCGCATTCGCATCCCAGATGTGGAAATGATGATTCTCGATGCAGAAGAGGCTTGCGATCGTTTCCGTTTTACATTGGCACTTGGCATGCTGAATGAGGCGAGAGAGGCCATTTCAAAAATTGAAGAAGAGCTTGATGAGCTGAAAACTGACACTTCCAAAGTGGCCGTTACCAAGCAAGAAAACAAGGTTGTTGTTCCTGAGATCGGAAAACAAGTGGAACAGATGGAACGACGCTTGTCCGATTTGCGCTTGGAGTACGGATTGTCTTTCCATGAATTGAAAGCATCGCTGGATGAAGTAGACACGATGCGAAAACTCGTGAAAACAGCGCGGGCGGCAGGGGATGACATTGCCGCCTACGAAACCACACAAAAAGCTCAGCAAGTCTTGGAGCAGGTAGGACAAGCGATGGAGCTCATTCCAAAGCTTGTGCAACGCGTGAAAAAGGAATTGCCGGAAGAATTCAAGCATCTGGAGGAAGGAATTGAGCAGGCCGTTCGTGACGGCTTTCAATTAAAGCAGGATTCCTTTGACAATGCTCTTTTGCAGGCAAAGCAATTGGTCATGTCTGCGAAGAGCGCTTTGGAAGAGGGAAGCCTGGAAATGGTGTTGACCCATGTCAAAGCGTTCGAAGTGCTCATTGATGCGACGTATCAAGCGATAGAAGATGGTGTTCTTGCTCGTGATGAAGCCGCAGCGACGGTGTATGCAGAAGTTGAATCGGAACCACAAGCAGAAGTGAATCAAGGTAAGGATGAAAAAGAATTTGTGCAGGAAGAAAAGAGAGCAGAGGTAGGAGAGGCGGAACAGGATGATTCCCTACAGCAAGTAGCTGCGACATCCGCGCCTGTGGAGCCGGAGATTCGTACACCTGAGCCGACTCTGGCTAGCGAGGCCGCGCATTCTAACAGCGAAGAAGATCCTGTAAAACCGACGCCTTTCCAGCAGACGAAAGTGGAAGAAGAGCAAGCGGTTCGAGGAAAATCCTCTGAGCTGAGTGAAGCTGAACGTTCCGTGTTGTTGCAAGCAATTCCTCAGCTTTTCAATAAAAAAGCACAAAAGCCAGCTCCAGCAGCCAAAGCGGAGGAGCCTGTGTACGAAGAAGAAGAGTATGAACTGGTCATGCCGAAGAGTCAGCCTGAACAGGAAGAGATGATTCTGGAAGAAGAAGAGCAAGCGTATTTGGTCATCGAAACGGAAGACGATGCGCTGGATGAACTGGAGCGAATTTCTAACACATTAGTCCGACTCCGTCAGCAAATCAAGCGCAGCTACTTGCCGGGCATTCCGGATCAATTGAAATACATGTTTGAAGAAGTCGTGCAAACGTTGGGCCGCGTGCAAATGATCATGGAACAGTACCGCTATGATCTGGAAGAGGTGGCCATGTTGATCCAGGACGCGAGTGATTTGGTCGGCGAAACAGAGCGGATGGCAGAACGGATTATCACAACTTGTCAGATGGCAGAGGGTGCCATTCAGTATACAAACCGTTATCGTCGCCAAAATCGCCAGGTCAATGATTTGTTGACGAAGGCAGAGATATCATTTCGACAACTGGCTTTCGCAGAAGCCTACCAGCTTGCGGAGGAGGCACGTCTGGTAATCGAAGGCGCACCAACCGAAGATGACAACGGTTGGCTTCTCCGTCGTAAGAAAAAGGGATGAGCCAGATGATGGTCTTTCCTCTCTTCTTACTGGCAGTTGGCATACTCGTCATGGTGCAGCCGCGGACAAAACGTTGGCAATCGCGGATGAACGCTTATTTTCAGGGAGACGAAAGGCGCGTCAAGCAGCGTGCCAATACGTTCTTTCTGTTGGGCCTAGGCTTTTTGCTCGCTGGATTTGCGTATTTGTTCCGCCTTGTTGGATAAACCGATAATCAATGATAAAGCACCTGCTATGAAAAGATGGACTTGCCGTCTTTTGTAGCCGGTGCTTTTTGGTGGGCAAAAAAAAGAAGCATCGCTCACGCAGGCGATGCCCCATCTAGGAAGATAAAGGGAGTAAGGTCTGTTAAACCAGCACATTACAACTAGGGGGGAGTAATGTGCTGATTTCTCTTTTCATGAAAAGAGAACCTGATTCATAGTTTCCCCAATCCTTCATAACCTAAACGTCATTCTCGTAAAAAAATTCAAATGCTTCCTGCGCACTATGCGTACCTGCAGAATGGCCAGACGAAAAGGCGATGGTGATGTTGTAGCCGCCGGTATGGGCGTGGACGTCCATGACCTCTCCAGCAAAATATAACCCATCCATGAGTTTGGATCTCATCGTACGTGGATCGATCTCTTTTACACTCACACCGCCACCTGTAATGAACGCTTCCTCGAGAGAGAGCGTCCCCGTAATGGTAAGTGGAAAAGCTTTGATCAAGCTCGTGAACTTGCTCCACTCCTGTTTCTTCATATGGCTGTAGGTCGTTTCATCCGAAATTCCTGCCATGGCAAGCAAGAGTGGGATAATCCGTTCAGGCAGGAAGCCTTTGATTGCATTTTTTACTGCCTTTTTTGGCTGTTCCTCGATCAGTTGCCAGCTTTCCGACATGATTTCCTCGGCTGTTTTGTCAGGCATGAGATCGATCGTCAGAGATAGAGGAACCGCTCCGTATTTTCGTTGCGACACAGAGACATAATGTCCCATGCGCAGAGAGGCGGGGCCTGATATTCCGAAATGAGTGAAGATCATGTCGCCTTCCTGTGTATTTATCTTTTTCCCATTGGGCGCGTACAACGTCATCGTGATGTCACGCAGCGACAGACCCTGGATCGATTTATCGCGAATAAAAGAGTCATTGGCTGTAAGCGGTACTTCAGTAGGATACAGTTCTGTGATTGTATGCCCGGCTGTTTTCGCCCAAGCATAGCCATCGCCTGTAGATCCTGTCTGTGGTACAGAACAACCCCCAACGGCAATAATCACACAAGGCGCGGTAATTTTTTCACCAGACTGGAGCATGATGCCACCGACTCTGCCTTCCGAATAGAGAACTTCTTTTACAGGGGCATTTAAATGAATACTGGCACCTCTTTGCTTCAACAAATCAATCAACGCTTGGGCGACTGTAACGGCTTTATCTGTGACCGGAAACATGCGACCGCGATCCTCTTCTTTTAACGAGACCCCCAACTCCTCAAAAAACTGGATAATCTCTCGGTTGCCGAATTGGGTGAGAGCACTGTACATGAAGCGGCCATTACCCGGCATTTGTTTGATCAATTCATCTTGTTCCTTCGCATTGGTTACATTGCAACGACCGCCGCCAGATATGATGAGCTTGCGTCCGAGCTTTGAGCCTTTTTCCACGAGACAAACTCTTGCTCCTTGGCCAGAAGCAGCAATAGCAGACATCAGCCCAGAGGGGCCGCCGCCGATGATGATAACGTCATACTTGTATTGTGATGGATTCATTTCATTCTCGTCCTTTGTTGTGTAGGGTTGGGCAACCACCATTTTACCACAACCTGCGCACCCGGCGCGCAATTCTAGCTAGGATAGAGAGGATGAGACACCTAAAATATCAGTCAACGGCTGCTTTTCTAAGACGTAACGAACGATGGATTCATCTCGGATGATATTCGTAACGACATAACCTTTGGCAAAATAGACCGTAAACAATTCGCGGGTCATCTCTCGCCACATGGAAGCGACGGTCATATCAGCTCGTTTAACATCCTGGAAGAAGGCAGGGACAGGCAGCAGCACGATAGGCTCTTCGCGTGACAAGTCGATTTCGACAGGATATGGAATACCATTCTTGATTTCCAGACGCAACAGGTCTGGCGCCTGTTCTAAAGAGGGAATAAGGTTCTTTCCTGCCTGACGGGATTCCACACGATCGCTTCCGATCATCCATTCCACGAGGAAACGGTCTGTCGGCAGTCCGCGATTAAAGTCGTCATCGAGCTCTCCGTAGCAGTTTGGCAAATAGGTTCGAACGATTCCGCCGAGCTTGGCGATGTTCAGAACGCCGTTTACTGTTTCAAGCGGGTCGTACGTCCATGTAATTTTGGAATAGCCTGCAGCTGCCGCTTCTTCCTTTTGCAGCCATTTCATTTGTACACCTAGCCCTTGCTTGCGATACTCTGGCAAAAAGCCGAGCATGTGCGAACAAAGATGGGGTTCTCCGTTGGTAAAGCCCGGGAAGCTGTACAAGAAGCCGATCATTTCCTCGCCATCGAATGCCCCTAAAAACAGACCGCCAAATTTTTGCATCGTGAGTGTCATATGGTGAGGAATAGCACTAGAAGGGTCCCATATTTTTCCTTCCATTCCTTCTAATTGCTCAATTTCACTGAATTCGGTCAACTTTCGCAATGTGATTGCCATCTGCTTTTTCCCCCTCAAAACGATTCGTGTTTTTTCTTCATTCGGGACAAGATCTTGCATTCCTGCTTGGAGGTAGTTGCGTCTGAATTCTCTCTCGCGGATAATAGAGAAGGTTAACTGGCATGAAACTAGGGTCGAGGAGGATTTTTGGCGATGGAAAATAAATTTCAAGCTGAACTGTGGAACCGTTTGACGCAGGCACCAGGAGCGCCTGGCTTCGAAGGTCCGGTACGCGAGATTATGCGAGAATACATAAGCAGCTATACGAGTGAACTCATGTACGACAATCTGGGCAGTATTTTTGGCGTTATGCGTGGTGACGAGAACGGTCCCAAAATTATGGTAGCGGGTCACATGGATGAAGTCGGCTTCATGGTCACCCGAATTTCAGATAAAGGATTTATTTCATTTCAGACGCTGGGAGGCTGGTGGGGGCAGGTCCTGCTCGCGCAACGTGTACATATTATTACGGACAATGGGCCAGTCGAAGGCGTAATCAGCTCGATCCCGCCGCATGTCTTGAGCGACGATCAGCGTAATCGTCCGATGGATGTACGCAACATGTACATTGATATCGGCGTGGATTCACGAGAGGAAGCCGAACTGGCAGGAATACGGGCTGGCCAGCAAATCGTACCGGTTTGCCCGTTGCAGGTCATGGCCAATCCGCGCCGTATCATGGCTAAAGCATGGGATAATCGCTATGGTTGCAGTTTGGCAGTGGAGCTCGCAAAAGAGCTGCATGAAAACCCAAATCATCCGAATGTCGTCTACGTCGGGGCTACTGTACAGGAAGAATTGGCTGGGCAGCGCGGTGCGAAAACTGCCGCTGCGTCCATTGATCCGGATTTGTTCCTGGCATTGGATGCGAGTCCAGCCACAGACATACCAGGGGTAAAAGATGATGGCGGCAAGCTCGGCGGTGGACTGTTGATGCGCATCTACGATCCGATGTACGTCATGCCGGTAGGATTGCGTGAGCTTCTTATCTCCACGTGCGAAGAAGAGAACATTCCATACCAGATTTATGTAGCAAAAGGCGGGACGGATGCAGGTGTCGTTCAGTACCATGGCAAGGGAGTGCCGTCTGCCGTTATTGGAATTCCGTCCCGTTACATTCACAGCCATGCATCGATCATTGATCGTGAGGATTACGAGGCAGCCAAGCGTCTCTTGTTCAGTGTCATTCGCAAGCTGGATCGTGCGACGTGGGAATCTATTTTGCCTAGATAAATTGGTACGGAGAATATCGTTGAGTGAGTAGAAAGCGGAGGAATGCTTTTGAACGCGATCATATTGTATACACGGCGTCAGGGCGAAGCTACGTCCTTTGAATTTAATGTGTTTGACAACCAATTTGCTACGGAGAATCTGGCAGTGCGCAAGGTGTTGATGGCAATGCTTGCAGCCGTTTCCAACAAATTGACCGATCTGGAAGTGGAATACAACGACAGCCTACTGGTGGAAAAGGTCGGGGCGAAGCGTGCCGGTGAACTGCTTCGTTTTCTTGGGGCAACAAAAGAGAACATGCGGGAAAATCAGAGCAATGGTGTAGTTGTCAGCCGGATCTTTCATGCGCCTTTTACACAGGAGCACTATGAATACTTCTACAACCTGACGGACATCGCACAGCTGTCACACTATCGCTTGAAGGAGGGCAAAGAAGATCGAATCGTGTTTTACTTCACACGCTATCTCCAACTCATTACGCCCGATGAAAAGTCCCGCCAAGCATTTTTGGACAGATTAGAAGAATTTTCTTTGCCGTACAAGCTCGTACCGATTGCGTAAAGGAAACGAAAAAAGTCATTTTGCCCTTGCATGAAGGCGCAAAATGACTTTTTTCATTGATTACCTAAGGGTTAGGTGGAAGGACGATTTGGCCCCTCCAGTTTTTTGTCTCCATAGCCCGGCGCATCGTTTTGAACGTTTTTGGGCTGGCGATTGCGTTCGTCTGGTCGATTTTGCTGTACAGAGGAATCCTTGTTTTGCTTGGTCATGTAACTACCCCTTTCTTAGAGCCATGGCTGCCAAGGCGAATTTGTTTTTTGGCGAATGCGGGAGGATACATGGTCCTCCAGTTGGATGAATAGGGAGGTGAGCGGCACTCGCCGAAGCACTTCCATCTGCTTTTCGAGTTGAGGCTGTGCGTTTTCCTCTACGTTCATGTGGCCCCTTCCTTTCTGGGAGTTTTTGAGGGGGAGTCAAGTACAGCATTTTTGTGGCGAGGAATGGCGTATAGGGCAAACAGACCAAGAATAGCCGCCAAAAACAGTGTAATCACTCCATAGCCAATCCACGGATTGATGCTGCCGACCCCCCCTAGCTTTTCAACCATCGCTCCACCCAATCCCGTCCCAAGAGCTGTCCCAAGACCAGAGACGAAATTGGAAAAGCCAAAGTACGCCCCCAGCCATTCTTCTTTTGCGAAATGGGTGACGAGACTGTCCAGCATCGGCATAAACAGCATCTCGCCCAAAATGAAAAGAATCGCAGCCCCGCACAGTGTGAGGAAGTGGTTTGCCCATCCCATGAGTGTTAGCCCTGCACCTAACAAGATCGTTCCCATTGTGACGGACAAGTACGGATTGATGCGCTGTAGTACAAAACGTGAGATCAACCCTTGAAAGACGACGACACTGAGCGAGTTGATCGTCCAAATGAGACCAATCATCGTAGCGGAATGCAGGACATGTTCTCCCCGCAGCGGCAGGATCATGGCGAATTGAGCGTAAAGCGACCAGATCAAGAGCGAGATCACGGAAAAAAGCAGAAAGCTGCGATGGGTCAAGATGTGACGATACTCCTTGATCGGCGTTTGCTTGCAATCTGTTCCGACACAGCGATCATCGGGAAGGATGAAGCGAGAAAAGACAGCAAGTGCTCCGTACACAAAGGCAGCCACGAGAAACGGCTGTTTCCCACCCGCAGTCATCCATGTAATGATCAAGCCTGCGACAATAATCCCGCTGTGAGCGAGTATCCCTCTCCACGAGAAGGCAGCAGTTCTTTGGCTCTCATCCACTTCATCTGCGATCATGGCTTTAATGGTAGGAGCGAGCAGGCCAAGACCCAAGCCGTTGACAGCGGAAAATAACAAGAAGAAACCATAGGAATGGCTGAAGTGATAGCCTGCCATGGCACATCCTTGAAGGAATGCCCCTAAGGCTAGGATAGAGCGTTTGCCCCAGCGATCTGACATCAAGCCGCCTGCCAAGCTTCCGATTTGGTATGTGATGCTTCCCGCTGCCAAAATGATGCCGACTTGAGAGAGTGAAAGAACCCGTACCTTTTGCAAAAAGACTGGGAAGACGGGAATGACCAGGTAAGAGGCCATGTGCATGAAAAAGACGACTAGCAGTAACAACAAGTAAGACTTGTTGCGTAACAGAGATCCAATAGAGGCTATCATGTTCGTCTCCTCTTTGCTTCAGTCCTCTCTAGTATGAGTGGAAAAGGATTGTCCCTATGCGTCGTTTTTCACAACAAAGTAGGCCAGCACACAAAATTAATATGAAGGCAGGCAAGCGTCCAATCCAACAAGCGTGGAACGACATATACCTATAGGGAAAGGTACCATGGGCGTATGGAATGGTGCGAGGAGCGCGGCAGGATGAAGGGGGGATCTGACGTGAGAGGATTTGGTTTCTTCAACGAGGAAGGTTTCGAAGTAATCATCTGGATCATCGTGATCGTTTTTCTCCTCGTTATATTTTTTGACGAAGGGATAGATTAAGATGAGTGGATATCGTCGACCGGTTCGGCAATTAAATCACTATTACAAAACAAACGACGCTTTCAAGAAATGGATTCGTGCCAATGAGCAATGGTTCAAGCAAAATCCAGAGGTTTTTAACCAGATGCTACGCAATCCGAAAATGGTTAACCTGTTTACGGATCTCATGATCATGAACTCGCCTAGCATTGAAAAGAAATTGAAGAAATGGAGAAGGAACCACCGCTGATTGATCCGGCATGCTGCCCAATATAGCATGCCGCTTTTTATTTGGAACGCTGTCAAGTCCTGTTATAAAACCGGGATGACGAGCGTAGGGATAAGCATATGCTGCTTGTTCGAAGAAAGGATGAAGCACATCATGGCACAAGTCATTTTGACGTTTTTTGTGGCTTATGGCATTGTGGTCGGCGGCGCTCTTTCAGGTGGGGTGGGCGCATTTCTCACGGAAAAGCCTCCTCTGTTATCGATGGCCCAATTGGCTGACCAGCTCAAAATATGGGGATTGGTTGGGGCATTGGGCGGAACATTTGATTCGTTTTTGCAGATCGAAAAAATACTGATGGGAAATTTGACTCCGGTCTTTAAACAGCTTGTTATGATCGTCGTTGCATTCTTGGGTGCCCATATCGGAACGATTTGCGTGCATTGGCTGGTACAGGTGCGCTCATGAAGGTAATTCTTTGGAAACGTTACCTCGCTCTTTTGCTCATGGGGTGCGTGTTGGGCGGAACCGTGATTTTATTTACATACGGACGCGAGATGGAGCAGATGATGCTGATCAAAAAAAGCTTGGAACTGCAAAACAAAAAACTGTACGAGGAAAATCTGGAGCTGAAGCAAAATCAGCGGGTTTATCGCAAAAAGCAAGAGACCGTTATCGAAGACGTACGCGCCTCTGTTCTCACTGCCGATCAGAAGCAGCCGCTTCATGCCACCATTGTGGTTCAAGTAGTCGATCGCGTGGAAAAGGATCTCGCTTCGTTAAAAGGGAAGAAGGTTGAACAGGTTGCAGAGGTCCATCAGGTCTTGCATGAAATGCTGCGACGCCGCGAATATATTTTGTCAGATCGAACGACCGTGGAGGTACGAATCAAAACGGTTGTGATTAGTAGAACGCTGCATGTGTTCGTGACAGCGGATGTTATACCCGATGATGTTTGGCAAAAGATTGCGCGAAACTTTCTATTTCTTCCGCCGTATATTTCTATATAGAATATCTGATAGCCGGATCATGTAGGTCTGGGTCGGTATAAAGGAGAGGCGAACGCATGTCCATGTTCAAAAAATTGTTGGCTAGTGTAGGTATTGGCTCTGCCCAAGTAGATGCACGTCTTGAGCAGGATTCACTCATTCCCGGCGATATGGTCAGAGGTGAAGTCCATATCAAGGGAGGAGATGTGGCCCAGGAAATCGACGAAATCTACATGTATGTCGTTACACACTATGAAAGAGAAATCAACGATAACAAGACGAAGGAAGAATGCACACTTGTCAAATATCGTTTGTCTGAGCGGGTACAATTGAAACCGAAAGAAGAAACCGTTCTGCCATTCGCTTTTCAATTGCCTTATGAGACGCCATTGACAATGGGGCGTCAACCCGTTTACTTGCGGACAGGTCTCGATATTAAAAATGCGATTGACCCAGGGGATTCCGATTTCATCGAGGTTCGCCCACATCCGTTAATGACCAAAGTGTTGGATGCTGTTCAACAGATCGGATTCCAGCTGTATAAGGTAGACTGCGAATACAATCGCCACCTTGGTCGCAACCATCCGTTTGTACAGGAATTTGAATTCCGTCCAACAGGGCCATATCGCAGCCAATTAGAGGAGCTCGAAGTAGTCTTCTTCCTTCGTGATGGCGAATTGGAAGTTTTATTGGAACTGGACAAACGTGCGCGCGGCTTTATGGGAGCATTTGAAGAAGCGTTTAATCTCGATGAACGCTATATTCGTTTCCGCTTAACGAATGCAGACGTGAACAAACATACGCATGTCATTGCCGAAGCGATTGAAGCGCTCATTAAGCAGCAGCTTCGCTAGAGTGTGATTCAAAAAAGGCCTGACGGAGTGAAAATAACCACTCTGCCAGCCTTTTTTCTTTTTGGAGGTTTTACCATCGCCAACGCCTACGATAGTCGAGGCTTCTACCTCCATTCCTGTACACAATTCTCTTTCTACTTTTTCGATTTGCATGTATAGGGCTGGATTTTTCTGACAATACTGTGAGCATGAAGAATCCAGAGGAGGATATTATTATGAATTTGTTAGAAAAAACGAGAAAAATTAATGTGATGCTTCAAAAAACAATGGGTGGCAGCGGAGTAGGTTTCCAAGATCTCGCAAGGCTTTTATCTGAAGTGATTTCTGCAAATGTTTACATCATTACCGCAGATGGTTCGATCCTGGGAAGTGGAATGAATCAGGAGATCTCCCTGCAAGAAGAGGGTCGTTCATCCACGCAACTGCAGGAAGGTGTACATCAGAAGCTGCTGGAAGTGTCACAAACCTTGGCCAACGAGCCGGTTACCAGCCCGTACAGCCTGGTTCCAAAAGAGTTGAATTCGATCTTCCCGCAAATGATGACGACGATTGTTCCTATCAATGCAGGGGGAAGCCGTCTTGGCACACTCGTCCTGCTGCGTGCTTACGGTCAGTTTGAAACAGAAGATCTGATTTTGGGCGAGATCGGTGCTACCGTAATCGGTATGAAAATCGTTCGTCAGCGCACAGAACAGATTGAAAATGAAGTCCGTGACAAAACATTTGCCAAAATCGCACTCTCTTCGTTGTCCTACAGCGAACAGATCGCGATTGAAAAAAT
This sequence comes from Brevibacillus sp. AF8, assembly GCF_021270385.1. Lineage (NCBI taxonomy): Bacteria > Bacillati > Bacillota > Bacilli > Caryophanales > Paenibacillaceae > Brevibacillus > Brevibacillus sp. AF8. Next base: position 192,333 of record NZ_JAGQDN010000009.1, read on the forward strand.
TATGGAGCAATTGGATGCACGCGAAGGTTTGCTGGTAGCTAGTCAGCTTGCAGATCAAGCAGGTCTGACACGATCTGTCATCGTGAACGCTCTTCGCAAGTTGGCAAGCGCGGGTGTACTGGAATCCCGTTCGTTAGGAATGAAGGGTACCTATATCAAAGTGTTGAATGACAAATTCCCTTCTGAATTGGCGAAATGGAAAACCTCATAATTTGCACGAGCAACACAGAAGCTCTCCCTGAACGGGGAGGGCTTTTGTTTATGAATCAACGAGTATAGCAGAAACGATAAAACGTTCATAATTTAGCGATTGAATAAATGATTTTCTTACCTTTATAATGTCCACAAAGGTTTAAACTTCAAAAAATTCAAAAATTAAAGTTCATACTTCAAAAGCGGATGGAGGGTCTAAGAATGAAGGTGATAATTGGTGGGATTGCGCATGAAACGAATACGTTTTCCAATGTGCCCACGACGCTCGAGATGTTTCAAAGCTATGAGTGGGATTATCATGAAACGATTGTGAATCGCAATCGGGGCGTTCGCAACTTTCCTGGAGGGATGGTGGATCGCGCCGAAGAGCTGGGCATCGAGCTTTTGCCGACCTTTCTCACCTTTACGTATCCAGCGGGGACGATTGTGCGAGAAGCGTATGACCGGATTAAAAAGGAGCTTCTTGACACAATTGCTGCGACAGAAGGTGCAGATGCCATTTGTCTGGGGCTTCACGGAGCGGGGGTTGTAGAAGGAATAGATGATCTGGAGGGCGACATTCTGGCATCAGTGCGTCAGTTGGTCGGTTATGACATTCCCTTAATTGTTACGCTCGACCTCCATGCAAACATGACACAAAAAATGGTGGATGAGGCCGATGCGCTCCTGGGTGTTCACCTCTACCCGCATGTGGATTGCTATGAACGTGGTATTGAAGCAATCGACCTTGCGCATAAGATGGTTACAGAAGGTATCAAGCCGACCATGCATTTGACCCGACTGCCATTATTGATTCCTACATCGGCTACCCATCATTCCCCAGCACGTGAAATAAACGAAGCCTGCTGGGCGTGGGAAAAGGAAGAAGGCGTCATCGACTGTGCATTCTTCCACGGTTTTCCGTACACGGACATTCCTGAGTTGGGCGTCTCCGTTTTGAGCGTTACGAATAACGATCAGGAGCTCGCCAAAAAAGTGAGCGAGGATGTCGCCAGTCTGATTTGGGAAAAGCGGGATGAATTCGAGCTGAACATGCCCACGCCTGCCGAGGGAATTGCGATGGCACTGCAAACGGAAGGCATGCCCATCGTAATCAATGAGACCTCAGATAATCCTGGCGGAGGCACACCCGGAGACGGAACGCATTTGCTGCGGGCGATGCTGGAAGCCAAGCTGACGAATGCATGCTTTGGTTTTATTTACGATCCCGAAGTAGTCCAGATTGCCCATCAGGCAGGAGTAGGCGCTACCATACAACTATCACTGGGTGGAAAGACAGACTACTTGCATGGAGAACCGCTTGAAGTAACAGCCTACGTCAAAGCTTTGACAGATGGAAAATTCATTGCGACAACGCCGATGGGGCAAGGGGGCCATGAGAATTTTGGCAAGTCCGTTCGTTTGCAAATTGACGGGGTTGATGTACTGGTTTGCTCCGTGAAATCGCAAGTGCTGGATGAGCAAATTTTTCTGTTGCACGGAATTGATGTGACCAAATACAAGATCGTGGCCTTGAAATCAAGCACACACTTCCGGGCATCCTTCGAACCGATTAGCGCACGCGTTATTACCGTCGATTCGCCGGGATTGACGACGCTCAACTTCCGCTTCTTCAAATACGAGCGAGCCATTCGTCCGATTTATCCATTAGACCCAGCCACAGAGTGGAACCTACATCAATTGACAAGGAAGTAGATGATCATGGAATCCGTACAGGAGCGCATCCGCAAGCATTATCCGGAATTGACCAACCAACAAAAACTAGCAGCCAAATATATTCTCGCCGAGCCGAAGACCGTTGCACTGCAACCAGCCAAAGTTGTTGGGGCATTGAGCGGCACAAGCGAAACGACAATCATCCGACTATCCTATGCTCTCGCCTACTCCGGGTACAGCGAATTGCAAAATGAGATTCGCAGCTCCTTATTGGAAAAAGTCCCAAAAGCTGATGCCATCCACAGTTTTCGAACAGCGGCTGTTGAGATGAAGGGAAAACAAGACCTGATTTCTTATAACATGGAACAGGATGTTGCGTATATTCGGCAAACGTTAGGGGAATTGCAAAAGAACCATCTTTTGCAAGCGGTTTCAAGTATTATGGCAGCCAAACACATTCTCGTTGTAGGGTTTCGCAGCTCCTATGCTCCAGCCCATTGGCTCGCCTTTACATTGAATGTCGTCAGAGGAAACGCGCATCTGTACAATGGGCCAGTTGATGACGTCAACTATCTGTTGACCCAGATCAATCAGGAGTGGCTCGTGATCGCACTCTCCTTCCCCCGCTATACGAGTGAAACGATTCTGTTTGCAAAAGCAGCCAAAGAGAGAGGCGCCAAAATCATCGGGATTACAGACGATGAGCTATCTCCTATTGGGCCGGTAGCCGATCAAATTTTAAAAGTCAGCGCACCTGCTCCTACTGCTTTAAAAGGAATGACGGCGATCTTTTCCATGCTGAATATTTTGATCAGTGGTGTGGTTCAGGCTGATGGAGAACAGGTACAACAAAGACTGAAAGAATACGAAGAGACAAGTCGACAAATATACCCGTTTGCGGAAGGGACCGAAGTGTAACGGCAATTGATAAGGGGGACGGGAAATGAAAATTCACAAGTGGAAGCAAGGGGCCATGAGTGTATTTGTGGCAACGGCGTTGATTGCAGGCTGCTCCTCACAGCCGACCAATCAAACGGGGAATGACACGGCGGCCAAAGGGAACACATTAGTCATCGCTTCCTTGACGGACCCAGACTCGCTTGATATGCACAAAACGAGCTGGCTGAGTATGGAAAACAGTTTAATATACGAGCCTCTATTGACCCGTGATGCAACAGGCAAACTTCATCCGGGTTTGGCAGAGAAGTACGAAATCTCGCAGGACGGCAAGGTTTGGACATTCATCCTCCGCAAAGATGTCCGCTATCACTCTGGCGATCCAATGACGGCAGCATCCGTAAAAGATTCCTTTGACCGTTTGCTCGCCATTTCGCCTGTGAAGGGGCTTGCAGGTCCAATTGAAAAAGTGGAAGCAACAGACGAACATACGCTCAAGGTGCATTTTAGCCAACCGTTTGCTCCGTTTGTTAACGTCATTGTCGGTGGATTAGTCTCGCCTCTTGACGCCAAAAAGGCAAAAGAATTAGGGGATGGCTTCGCAGATAACCCATCTGCAACGGGACCGATCATTTTTGACAAACGCGAGCGGGGTGCTTCGCTCACCTACAAGAAAAATCCCGATTATAACTGGGGACCGGAGTACGCTGCCAACAAAGGTCCTCTGCAATTCGACAGCATGATGTTCCGGTTTATGAAAGACGACGATACACGCCTGATGGAATTCAAAAAGGGTACGGTCCATGTGTTGTATGATGCGCCGCCGAACTCGGTTGCGGAGCTGGAGACACTGCCCGGAGTCAAGATTGAGAAAGTGATGGACATTGGAAACAAATACATCGCATTGAATAATAAGCACCCGTTGTTTTCAGATGTCCGTCTGCGCAAAGCAGTAGCCCTCTCCGTAGATCGCGATCCACTTGTTCAGGTAGCGTTGAACGGCTTCGGCAAGCCGGTCTATGGTCCTTTGGCACCCACGATTTATGGCTACAGTGAAGCGATTGAAAGCAAGGCGAAGCAGTTATATACGAGAGATTTAGGCAAAGCCAGGCAGTTGCTAGCGGAAGCAGGCTGGACGGACAGTAATGGGGATGGCATCGTAGATAAGGACGGGAAACCGTTGTCTGTAGAAATGCTCGTCTCTCAAGAGCCAGCATTTCAGCGAGCGGTGCAGATTTTGCAGAGCCAGCTGAAAGAAGCGGGTATTGATATGAAAATCAGCGTGCAAGAAATGACAACCATCAAAGAGCGTATTTCGAAAAAGTCGTATGACATGGCTTTGATGTACTACGGCTGGTTTGATGCGGATATCTTGTACCTCATTTTTGAAAAGAGCAATTCAACAAGCCGTACTCATTACAACAACCCTGAGTTGGATGTTTTACTGAATAAAGGACGTTTGGAAATGAATGAGCAGTCGCGTCTCAAGATTTACGAAGAGGCACAGGAGATTTTGGTAAATGATTTGCCGTGGGTCCCTTTATGGGTAAGTGAGACGGTGATAGCCACACGCGGCGTCAAAGGCTTTACGGTCAATCCGTACACGCAAGGCATTACGTTGCATGATGTCACGCTCGAAAAATAGACAACGGAGGTGAAGGCATGCGCCGATATGTAATAAAAAGATTACTTTCCCTGGTGGGTACACTGCTTGGCGTATCCGTCCTGATCTTCTTGATGGTGCATCTCATTCCGGGCGATCCCGCAACACAAATACTCGGACAGTTTGCGACACCAGAGGCTATCAGTCAAATGAGAGCGAAGCTTGGTCTTGACCAACCACTGTGGCAGCAGTACTTGCGGTTTGTCGGAAACCTGTTCGCTGGCGATTTGGGAACATCGTTATTCACTGGTGAAAAGGTATGGGATCAGATTATGAACCGTTTCCCGATCACCATGCAGCTTGCCATTCTTAGTGTAATCATTGCCGCAATATTCGGTATCTTGTTGGGCACGATTGCTGCCGTCAAGCAAAACACCATCATCGATCGGCTTGTGGTGCTTGCCTCGTTACTCGGTATTTCGGCACCCGGCTTCTGGATTGCCTTGTTTCTCATCTGGATTTTTGCTTACAAACTGGCCTTGTTTCCGATTTCCGGCTATGAGGGGATTCACTCCCTGTTGCTGCCAGCGATCACGTTAGGTTTGGCGGAAGCGGGGATGATCGCCCGAATGACCCGCTCCAGCATGCTGGAAGTCATCAGGCAGGATTACATGCGGACAGCCGAGGCTAAAGGGGCCGCGCTTTTCCGAGTCATTTTGAGCCATGGTCTGCCGAATGCCATTATTCCTGTTGTCACGATGTTAGGCTTGCAGTTCGGTGCGCTCATGGCTGGAGCTGTGGTGGTGGAAACCGTGTTTTCTCTGCAAGGGATCGGCAGTCTGGCGATTGAGGCGATCAGTAAACGGGATATGCCGACCATACAGGGCATGGTGTTTTTCATGGCGTTGATTTTTGCCTTAACCAATTTGATCGTGGATCTGATTTACAGCCGGATTGATCCGCGAATCCATTTCGACTAAGGAAGGAGCGGATAGATGGTGAACAGTAATCGTCCGGAGTCGTATTGGGGAGGGATGGGCAAACGCCTGAGGCGCAATAAGACAGCAATGGCGGGTGTGGTTATCTTGATCGTCTTTACACTGGGATCGCTTCTTGCGCCAGTCATTGCCCCTCATCCTGTCGAACAAATGAACTTTAATAGCCGATTAAGCGCTCCGAATTTGACTCATCTTCTCGGAACGGATGATTTCGGCAGAGATATTTTTTCCCGTCTGTTGCACGGGGGGCGAATTTCCTTGCTGATGGGTTTGATAACAGTTGTGCTTTCTACCTTGATCGGAGTTACGCTCGGGATTATCGCTGGCTATTATCGTCGTGTGGATCTGTTTATCATGCAGGGCATGGATATTCTCATGTCACTTCCTGCACTGCTTCTGGCGATTGCTGTCATTGCGGTCTTGGGTCCAGGTTTAACGAATGCCATGATCGCGGTAGTCATTGCCGTTATTCCATCCTATGTGCGGGTCGTTCGCTCTGCGGTCTTATCCATAAGGGAAAAAGAGTATATTGAGGCTGTTCGCGCTCTGGGGATCAGGGACTGGCAGATTTTGCTGAAACACGTTTTACCCAATATTCTCTCCCCGATCATCGTGCTTTCCACCATTCAATTCGGTGTGAGTATTTTAGCAGCTGCGGCCTTGAGCTTTCTCGGACTGGGCGCGCAACCGCCGATGCCTGAGTGGGGAGCCATGGTTTTTGTCGGCAAGGCATTCTTGAGTCAGGCCTGGTGGATGTCCATTTTTCCTGGATTGGCCATCATGCTGGTTGTCCTTGGCTTCAATCTGTTAGGTGACGGATTACGGGATGCATTCGACCCGAAAACGAGGTAATGGATGAAGGGGGGCATGAGCTGATGAAAGAGGTACTTTTGGAAGTAAAGGATTTGCGCCTGCAGTTTAAGACGGATAAGGGCGAGCTGCCAGCGCTGCAAGGCATTTCCTTTCAACTGAAAAAAGGTGAGACGGTAGCGTTGGTAGGCGAGTCTGGCTGCGGTAAAAGCGTGACGTCCTTGGCGATTATGGGACTCTTGTCCCGGGCGAATGCACAGATGGAGGGAAGCATTCGATTTCGTGATATCTTATTGAACCAGTTGAGTACCGGTGAACTTCGCAACATTCGCGGAAAAGATATCGCGATGATATTTCAGGAGCCGATGACGTCGCTCAATCCGGTGCATACGATTGGCCGACAGCTAGAGGAAGTGTATCAGCTGCATACCGATTTATCGAAAAAAGAACGCCAAGCAAAAGCGATTGAGATGCTCAAAAAAGTGGGCGTGCCGAGGGCAGAAGACATCATGCGGGAATATCCCCATCAGCTATCAGGTGGGATGAAGCAGCGTGTCATGATTGCAATGGCGATGGCTTGCAACCCCGATTTATTGATCGCGGACGAGCCGACCACCGCGTTGGATGTGACCATTCAAGCGCAAATTTTGGAACTGATGAACGATCTGAAGGAAAACGATCATACCTCCCTGCTGCTCATTACGCATGACTTGGGTGTCGTGGCTGAAATGGCTGATCGTGTGCTTGTGATGTACTACGGGGAGATCGTAGAAGAAGCTGATGTTGCCAGTCTGTTTTCGCATCCGAAGCATCCGTATACGATTGGGCTTTTACGCTGCATCCCCGATCTGGATGAGGAGGAGAAGCTTCGCCTTGATCCGATTGAAGGCAGTGTCCCGCTGCTGGGTGAAGTGACACAAGGGTGTGCATTCCGCTTCCGCTGCTCGCAGGCCGAGGAGCGATGTTACCAAGAAAAACCGCCGCTGATGGCAACGGGCACAGGCACACAGGCCGTTCGATGCTGGCTGTACGAGAACAAGGAGATGGCGGTATGAGGGATATCTTGTTATCGGTAAACGATTTAAAGACGTATTTTCCCATTAGCAAAGGATTGTTTCGCAATAGCGACGAAGTGATCAAGGCAGTCGATGGGGTTTCTTTCCAGTTACGAAAAGGAGAAACACTTGGATTGGTAGGAGAGAGCGGCTGTGGCAAATCAACGACTGGTCGCAGTATCATGCGACTCATTGAGCCGACGAGTGGAACGATTGAATTTGAAGGGCAAAACATTTCAGAGATGTCGGCTGCACGTTTTCGTCCACTCCGCAAACGAATGCAAATCGTGTTTCAGGACCCGTATGCGTCGTTAAATCCACGAATGACTGTACAAGGGGCTTTGGAGGAAGCGTTAGGCGTCAAGAATCCGCAGATGTCGGCGAAAGAAAGGCGCGATCAAGTAAAGGAACTGCTTCAAATGGTCGGGCTGAATGCTCAATACGCTACTCGCTTTCCCCATGAGTTTAGCGGTGGGCAGCGTCAGCGGATCGGGATCGCTCGCGCACTGGCAGTGGAACCTTCATTAATCGTAGCCGATGAGCCGGTCTCAGCACTTGACGTCTCCATTCAGGCGCAGATCGTGAATCTTTTGCAGGATTTGCAGCAACGTCTAGGTTTGAGCTATTTGTTTATTTCACACGATCTAGGTGTCGTTCGCCACATCAGTGACAGAATTGCGGTGATGTATCTCGGACGAATCGTCGAAATCGCCAGCAAAAAGGATTTGTTTACGCGCCCGTTACATCCGTACACAGAAGCGCTCATGTCAGCGGTTCCCAAAGCGAATCCATTTCGGAAGAAGGAGCGAATCGTTCTTTCTGGGGATGTTCCCTCACCGGCGAATGTTCCCGTAGGGTGTGCGTTCCATACCAGGTGCTCATATGCTACGGAAATTTGCCGCACAGTGCGTCCTGTCGCTACATTAGCTTCGCCGCAACATTATGTCGCATGTCATTTATATGGAACAGAAGGGATGAAGTACATTGAAAATCGAACGAATTGAATTGCAGCAACTACACATGCCACTTCGTTTCCGTTTTGAAACGAGCTTTGGATATACGACCATCAAGGAGCTCATTTTGGTTAGCGTGTATGGAGAGGGAGAGGTAGGGCACGCGGAAAGTGTGGCGATGTCGGCCCCTTATTATAGTGAAGAAACGACAGAGACAGCATGGCACATGATGGAAAAGTTTATGATACCGAAGCTGTTCACGAATGAGATCGAGACCCCTGAGGATGTGGATCGGCTGTTTGCCCCGATTCGCCGCAATAACATGGCGAAGGCGGCTTTAGAAGGCGCAATCTGGGATCTCTACAGTAAACAAAAAGGAATCTCTCTCGCCAAAGCATTAGGAGGCGAGAAATCTGTCATCGACGTTGGGATCAGCATCGGTATCGAACCGACTGTCGAGCAAGTTTTGGCAAAAGTAGAGCGCCATCTCGGTGAGGGCTACAAGAAGATCAAGGTAAAGATCAAGCCGGGCTTTGACGTAGAGGTGGTTCGAGCAATCCGCGAACGCTTTGGCGAGGGTGTCCCGTTGATGGCAGATGCGAACTCCGCTTACACAATGGAGCATCTGGATGTGATGAAGGAGCTGGATCAATATGGGCTGATGATGATCGAACAGCCACTCGCTCATGACGATATTATTGATCATGCCAAGCTGCAAAGGGAGCTGTCCACACCAATCTGCCTCGATGAAAGTATTCACAATGTGGATGATGCCAGAAAAGCGATAGAGCTAGGCAGTTGCGGCATTATTAATATCAAGGTGGGGAGGGTCGGTGGACTGACAGAGTCCAAGCGCATTCACGACTTGTGCCAGGCACACGGTATTCCGGTTTGGTGCGGAGGCATGATTGAGTCGGGGGTTGGCCGCGCGCACAACATTGCGATTACTTCATTGCCGAATTTTACGATCCCAGGTGATACAGCCGCCTCCAGCCGTTACTGGGAGGAAGACATCGTCGAGAATGGTGTAGAGCTGATGGCTCCCGGTCAATTGGCAGTTCCAGATAGCCCGGGTATCGGTTATACCCTGAACCAAAAGGCGATCGGCAACTATGTGATTCGCACGGCAAACTTCCGGCCTTAAACCAAAGCTTAATGAAAAAGGGGAGAAGGAACATGGCGGATTGGGTACAGTCGTTTGAGGAATACGCGCAAAAGCTGCTTGCAGAGGCAAAAGTAACAGGAACAGCAGTCGGATTGGCAGAGCAAGGAGAGCTGAGGTATTTCCATGGCTTCGGTCTGGCAGACAACACAGAAGACGCAAGAGCATTAACCGCTGATACGGTGTTTGGCATCGGTTCTGTGACCAAGTCCTTTACATGTGTAGCCATCATGCAGCTTCAGGACGCAGGAAAGTTATCCGTTCATGATCCGGTCATCAAGTATCTCCCTGAGCTCCGTACACCCAATGAAGCTTATACCCGGGAGATCACGATTCATCATTTGATGACACATACCGCAGGTTTTCCTCCTTTGGATACATTAGCGGGTGCAATGAAAAGAAGCATTGTAGAGGGAGGGGATGACCTGTCCTCTAGCTCCGGTCTTGCTTTTGATCTCGATAAAGTGGAAGAGATCAATACAAAGGAAGAATTCATGACCTATATCGGCAAGCTGAATTACGAGTTTCTAGGTGCGCCTGGAACGGAATTTAGCTACTCCAACGACAGTTACGCCATGCTCGGACTGATTATTGAACGAGTAAGCGGAATATCTTACGAGCAGTTTGTGCATGACCATATTTTGGAGCCTGCCGGGATGAAGAACAGTGCTTTTCTCGTCGAAGATTTGCCAGAGGAAGCAGAGGTGGCTACGCTATTCACCCGAAAAAGCCCAAAGGATGGCGGTGAGGTATACCGTTCCCCTTCCTGGTGGGATTCACCATCGATGCGGGCCGCTGGCTTTCTGAAATCGACCATTCACGATCTATTGCGCTATACGGAAATTTTTAGAACGGGTGGAATGGTGGGCGAGAATCGCTTGCTCTCACCTGAGAGTGTGCAGGCCATGACGGCGCCTCATTTCTCGATTTCGCCGTTTCAAGCATACGGCTATGGATTGTTTGTAGCCAATTGCCATGATGGAACACTCATTGAGCATGGTGGAGCGATCAAGGGAGTTGCGGCACAAATTTTTGTTTTACCGGAGCGGGGCCTGACAGGAGCCGTACTGATGAACACAGATGGCGGGCCAATGGCCGATTTGATGCATGGCATTTTAAACGCAACTAATGGACACTCTCCGAATACAGTGCCGTTCCAATATCCGGATTATGAAATTTCTGTAGATGCACTCGCTGCATTTACAGGGGAGTACCATTCGTCCGAAGGGGCGACTGTATCGGTAGAAATCGAAGAGAACGAGCTGGTAGCCAAGAGTAATGGAACGAATATTCCACTTCGTTCAGTGGGAGAAGACAGCTTCGTCATGAAGCGGGGAGAAACGGATGCGTTTATCCGCTTCGTCCGAGATGAGGCAGGAGTAGTTACGCGGATGGGCTTTGGCGCTCGTCAGCTAATAAAGGTCTTTGCCGAAAAAGAACAAACTGTATAATAAAGCAAAACGCGTACCTGCAAGAGCTCATGCTTGCGTGGTGCGCGTTCTTTCTATTTATATAGGAGAGGCGTTACGATGAAAGGGTGGCAGAAAGTTGCTGCTCCTCTACCATAGGTCGTTTCCAGTTCGGATGCTGCTCCATTTGGCGAAACGAGCGGAAAAAGAACAGGCCAAGGCTGATACTTGCAAATATGATACCGCCAAAGAACAATAGAAGCCCCGGTGTTGCGATGTTTTTGGCGAGAAGAAAGGAGCACAGTGCATAGCTGACAGGCCCGAAGCCGACGGACATCAGGGAAAGCAATGACATGACACGACCGAGCATGTTGGCAGGGACGATACTTTGAATGTAGGTGATGAACGGAATATTCGTCATACTGAGTGCCATTCCGATGAGAAAATGAGAGACAAGTCCATAGGAAAGCTTCTCAATGAAAAAATACGAGCTGATGCTGACTCCCATGCATCCGAGAATGATAGGGAGTAACATGAATTTTTCACGGAATCCTTTAAACAATGCAGTCAAAATACCGCCGACAATCATGCCCACTCCAAGTGAGGTACTAAGTGAGCTAAAAGCACTCCCGTCCCATCCGAGGTTATTCACATGAATGGGAATGATCATGTTAACTGGGCCAGAGAACATCATATTGGTGAAAAGTGATGTTGTTAAAATAAGAGCGAGGATCGGGATTGAATACGTATAACGAATTCCTCCCACGATATCTTTGAAATAGGAGCTTGCTCTTGGTTCTGTTGTAGACTCTGAAATCGTGTCTTTGATGTATGAGTGTGAATGGAGAGAGAGAATAAAGAGTGTTCCTACGAAGAAGGTGCATGCCAAGATCATAAACATGATCGGATAACGAACGGTTCCAATTAATAAGGCAGTAACTACGGGTCCGGCAACCAAGCTAATCTGATGGCATAGTTCCATTAAGCTGTTAGCTGGCGCAAGTTGTTCTCGAGAGACTAGAGAGGGCAGAATCGAGCTGCGTGCTGGCCAAAAAAATGCATCGACTGTTCCGAATAAAGCTGCCAAGACGTACAGGCTCACCGGGAACCAGGCGCCATTTCCTTGAAGCATAAGCAAACTGAAGCAGGCTAAAATAATTCCCCTAACCAAAAGGGAGGAAAACATAATCCATTTTCGATTCAAACGATCAGCAGCCACCCCGCCTGCCAGCATAAAGAGAAGACGGGGGATGGACAGACAAATCAAAGTCGTGCCGAGGATTGCCCCTGAGCCCAGGGCATTCACAATATACCAGTTGAGCAGGATGAAGAAAGCTCCGTCAGCCATTGCCGAAAAGAAAGTGCCCCACCATAATCGGACAAACGATCCATTTTTCCAAAGGGAATTATTTGTTGCCAGCGTGCTCATCTCCATTCTCCTCCTTCTTTTTCTTCACCACAATCTTGCCAGTGATATGCTTGAATTCAGATGGTTGGTGCTCATAGTTATCAGGTAAGGAATCGTCTTCTGCGACGTAGTAGCGTTCATTCGTCATGAACCCGACCGTGACCATGTAAAAGTTTTCAACCGTATCCTCCTCTTCTCCAGCAGCAATCCTCTCCAAGTAACGATCTTCCATTTCCGATAGCTCCTCAAGTAAAGCCTTATATTTATTGAGCCAAGCAAATATTTCTTTCCGAGGTGCTTTTACTTCGGAGTTAACTGCAATTGCAGGAGGACGATCCTCTTGATCCGAAAAGAGCATGAATGACTCATCTGGTGCGTTATACAGGCGATTCATACTGGAGCGCAGGTGATTTAGCATCGTTTCCTGCAACAGGATACTGTCTTCGCGCAGGGAGGGCAGCAAATCATCACTTACTTTGAAGTCGTAAGCAACAGCCCGATAAAACTTTTGCACGATCCCGTTCTTTTCTTCCGTACGCACGACTTCAACGAAGCCGTGGCTTTCTAATTCCTTTAGGTGATAATGCACTTTAGAGGGAGAAAGGGAGAGAAGGGTAGCGAGCTGCTTGCCTGTGTATTCCTCCTTGACCAGCATCGTGATGATCTGTAGGCGCAAGGAATCGCTGACAGCTTTTAATTGATCCAAAGTTTCCACAACTACGTATCGTTTCAAGTCGATCAACCTCTTTCGCTGAACGTGGATATTTTTTTAGACGTTCAGTTTTATTTGAACGTATTGTAACAACAAAACGATCCGTTTCGCAAGAATGAATTGCGCCTATTTTTCGACAAATGCTACAATATTAAAAACGGTGAGAGGATGCATTCCTGTGGCGATCTTACAACATCCCGTCTTTCGCCATTTGTATACGGCCCACATTGTACACATCATCGGAAATGAATTTACATTTATTGCGGTCGTTGGACTATTACATGATTTAAGTGGATCGGGTCTTTCCTTTGCGGCAGGTACTGTGTTTCGCATGATCCCCTATGTATTTGCCAGCTTTTTCGCAGGGACACTTGTGGAGAATTGGGATAAACGGAGGGTCATGATTGTCGTCAATCTGCTTCGGGGCATACTCGTCAGTTTGTTTTTCTTCATCACTTCTGCGACCTACTTATGGGTGGCTTTTTTGTTATTGATCCTGGTTAATATTTGCAGTGCTTTTTTCCAACCAGCCATGCAAGTAGCGATCGTACAATCCGTGGAGGAAAAGGACAGACTGGCTGCCAATTCCCTTTTACAGGGGACAACTTCGTTTCTCATTATTGTTTGTCAGGGTATGGCAGCAGTTCTGGTTTACTTGTTCTCCTATCGTTACAACTTTTTGCTCGATGCCGCCTGTTATTTGTTGTCGCTGTTCGTCTTGCTGCCGCTCCCGCATATCGCCAATTCTGTTGATTCGAAAGCGGTTGTACCTTTTATGGAAAGGCTAAATGAGGGCTTCCGCTATATCGGCAAACATCGGGAAATTGCCAGTGTCATCGGTTATCAGATGGCGGAACGGGTGTGTGGCGCCTATTACATTATGCTGATGTACTATGTTCTTACGGAGCGGGGAGAGGGCTTGTATGTATTCGGACTCTTGGATATTCCGTTGGGACTCGGAGGTGTGATCGCTGGGATTGCTGTGAACAAGCTGTCTGATAGTCTGAGTGAAAAAGCAACATGGCGTGTCCAAGGATGGGCACTCGTAGCGATGGGATGCTCAATTATCGCCGTGTTTCATGCAAAACCACTACTTGGACTGGCGATCGCCATCCTGTTTGCATCAACGGCTCAGTTTAGCTCATCGATATTGTCTGTGACAAAGCTACAACGACTCTCTGATCCTGCTTATTTGGCTCGCGTTTTTTCCATTCGGGAAATGGCGACCATGGGGAGCTTTTCTGCGAGCTGCTTGATTCTCGGATTCAGTGCGGAGCAGGTCGGCAGTGCTGCTGTCTCCGTGTGGCTTGGCTTCTTTGGGGTAGCAGCAGGACTTCTGTGGCTTTGGAGCCGTCGTAAGTTGCAAAAAGATCGCAGACGTTCAGTGATGACATAGGAGAGGTTCCTCTGCTGATTTGGAGCAGAGGTTCTTTTATATACAAAATAAGACTTTTTAATTTAATAAATATAATTGTTGAAAAAGTATTAATCTAAATATACAATGAATGGAAAATAGAGAAAAAGGAAGATGCAGCATGAAGGAATTATGGCGGCAGCGTTCATTTCGCTGGTATTGGGTGGGGATGTTCTTATCTAGTCTGGGGGATCAGTTTGGCTGGATGGGATTGACGTGGTTTGTCATGAATAAAACAGGCTCACCTGCTGCAATGGGTGGGGTCGTTCTTGCGTATATGCTCCCTGCTGTTTTTGCTGGTTTAGTAGCGGGAGTTTTGCTGGATCGATTTGATCGACGCAAGCTCATCATGATGGACAATGTGGCGCGAGGGCTTATTTTTATAGCGTTGGTCGCATTATTGCAGGTCGATCAGGTTCCACTATTTGTGATATACATACTAATTGTGATTGCAGGAATCCTTTCTCCGTTGAGCACAGCTGGGGCACAGACTTTATTGCCGAGAATCGTCTCGGACAAAAATCAATTGGTCAAAGCGAATGGCGTGATGGAAACGCAATGGCAAATTGTTTATATGTTTGGACCGGCACTCGCGGGTGTTTTAATCGGGTTGATTGGGGAAGCTTATGTTCTGTTGATTGATGCGGCCAGCTTTTTCGTATGTGCATTCTGCTTCTCCCGGCTGCCGCGTGACCTTACGAAAAGTGCGAATCCGACAGCGATTGCAAAAGGTCAAATGGGAGTGTTCTTGCGTTCTCTCTTGAGTGACATGCGAACAGGGTATCGCTACATATTTGGACGCAAGCAATTGATCATTCTTGTTTTCTTTACGTTTTTGTTTAACATGTCGTATGGCCCCATTGAAATTGCACTACCCCTGTATGCGAATCAGGATTTGGCAGGAGGGTCTGTTGCGTTAGGGATGCTGTGGTCTTCTTTGGCAGTTGGGGCTTTACTAGGCTCACTCTTTTTTTCGACGGTTACATGGAAACTTCCGTTGGGGTCGACGCTGGCAGGAATTATTGTGGCGTGGGGATTGACCACATTGCCAATCGCTTTGTTCTCGAGGCTGGAGATCGCAATGGCTTCGATAGCTGTGGCGGGCTTTTGCTTTGCTCCCTATAACATCATGTACAGAAGCTATCTGCAAAAGCAGGTGCCCGATGCTCTCTTGGGGAGGGTATTAACCAGCGTTCGCACAATTACGGGGACAGGGATGCCGGCGGGAGCGGCTGTCTCCGGCTTCCTCATACCTTTTCTGGGCGTTCAAGGGATCATTGGAGCCGGAGCAGCCGTATGTATCATTTTCGGTCTCCTTGCATTCGGGGCATTGAAAAACTTGGAGGATTCCTCTTCACTTCCTGTTGAGGAGCGGTGAGACGAGGTGTTTTAGCCACTGAGGCATTAAGAAGTAGATGCGGGAGAGCGCATGAAGACGAAATGGCATGGCAACCTCCGGACGCTTTGCTTCCGCCGCTCGATAAATAGCCTTTGCCGTTTGTTCCGGTGTCAGCAAATACCGATTCACTTTGCTACGATAGCTGCCCGTTTTGTCTGCCTTATCTAAAAAGGGTGTGTCGATCGGCCCTGGCATCGCACACGTTACAGCGATACCACTGCCTTGCAGCTCGTGGCGCAATCCTTCACTAAAGCGGATGACGGCTGCTTTGCTTGCTGCATATACTGCAGCTTTGGCTGTTGCGACTTGTCCAGCGAGGGAGGCAACCGTAATAATATGACCTTGCTTTTGTTGGAGCATCATCGGCAAAAAGGCACGGGTCGTGTAAAGAACACCGGAAATATTTGTTCGCAGTGTTTCTTCCAGCTCCTCTACGCGCATTTCGATCAGTGGTTCAAAGACGGCCATCCCGGCATTGTTGTAAAGAAAATCGCAACGTTCGAAGCGGATGTGCACCCATGTAGCGAACTGCCGAATGTCTTCGTTGCTGCTGACGTCTAACGGGTAATGATGGAGACGATCAGGATAAACTTTTTGTAACGAAACGAGTTCCTGGGTAATCGTTTTCCGGCTTGTGGCAATGACACAGTCTCCTTTTTCCAAATGAAGTCGTGTCAAAGCTAGACCAAGGCCACCAGAAGCTCCGGTGATGACGACAATACGGGCAGTCGACATGTCATTCTCTTCTTTCCTTGTAGAGTTTGTTTCCATTGTAAATGGCAAAGTATAAGCCCCTAAGTTGATGTGAAGGCTAGCCTCTAGGGGGTGAATGCACATGCCAGCAGTAAAATGTTCTGTTGCAAACTGTGAGTACTGGGCGAAGGGCAATCTTTGCAGCGCCGAAGAAATCATGGTGGAGATTGACGCACACGCAACTGTTAACTTGAAAGAAGAGTTTGCAGGTGAGTATGGTCAAAATACGCAGCATAAGGATCAGGCTTCCACTTCGTCTGAGACCTGTTGTCTGACGTTTAAGCCGAGGACATCCGAAAAGAAATAACGCGGCTTCGGCGCAAAAAGGACGTATCCCTTAATGGTGATACGTCTTTTTGCTATTCAACCTATACGCTTGTCTTAGCCGGAAAAAGCTCGTTGACTTTTTGGGCAACTTCTTCCCAAGAAGTGACTCGATGGACGAGCGGAGGTAGGGAAGCTTGGTTATACGGAGTGTCAAACAAGAACACCGGAATTTGCAGTGCTTCTGACAATTGCAAAGCGTTCTCCAGACGATCCTCCAAAAAGAGATCCACACCCCACTTGCGTGCAGCTGACAGCTTGTCGTGGCTCCCAATCAAATCCACTTCATGATGAGGGATATTGTAGCGAGCAAACCATTGTAAGGTCACATCGCGGTGACGATCCTCACGAGCACTTATATATACCAGCTTGTGGGAGGAAAACCAATCGCGCAAAACCTGATCGGCAATTCCATGAACAGGCGCACCATCATAAAGGCGCTCCCCATTTTGATCCAGCCACATTTCAAACTCTGCGTCCGTGATTTGATACACGTTGGCTAAATTGTACTCCACACAATCTTCATATCGTAAATCTCTTCCAAAGCTCTCATTCATCAACGGAACAATACTGCTAGGTGATGTGACTGTACCGTCAATATCAATGCCAATGGTTAGGATTTTGTCTGGTTTCATTCTCTCGCCTCCCGTTTAAATTGTACAACGTAGGCAGACAATAAGGCTACTTCCTTCACTTAATTAATCCTTTACCAAAAAAGGGGCTGAGCATGCTATGTTGGATCGACATGAACGTAATGATGCGAAGCGGAAGGAAGACACCGGTTTTTCCGAGACGGTTGATCAGCACGACAGGGAGTTTGCAGCGAATACTTGGACACAGGCCGTCTTTGACGAAGAGGAAAATCGGTCTAGGCGCAGGGTTCACTACGACCCCCACTCTTTGACAGAGCGCTATACAGGCGAGCTGGATGAGGAGAGAAAGGACTTTTCGGAGCGCTTGGATGGCGTTGTTTTGACAAAAGAAGACCGTTCACCGGTTGCCAAAGTCAGAGATGACGACATCGAGGCGGCGGCAGAAATCGCCGAGCCGTTTCCGACCAGTCGTGCTGCCAGTGAGATCGACACAGACGAGGATAACCGGGAAAAAGGGGCCAGCGGTATCGGGATGACTGGCTTGGGCTTATCGATCCTGTCCCTGTTTCTCATGCCGTACTTGGTGGCTCCAATTGGTATGGTGCTTGGCTATCTGGCGTATCGACGCAACTCGAAGACGCTGGGAGTTTGGGCGATGATCATAGGTGCTGTTGCCATTTTGGGCGCATTAGTCATCTACCCGTATTATACGGCTCGCTAAAAGCATCAAACCGCAAACCCTCTCCAGTTCGTTCAAAGCCGGAGAGGGTTTTTATGCTGCGCTACTGCTATTTGTACAAAGAGGAAACAAAAGGCGTAATGGCTGCGATCACGGCGTCACAAAACACATCGGAACGACGTACGCGATTATCCGTTAAAAGGGAATAGGCGCCGCCACGATGATTACTGCCAACGGTTTTCCCCCATTCATCAATGATGGTACTGAGCTCAATTTGCTCCTGCTGGATTCGGTGAACGGCTTGATTCGGGATAGGAAAAGCCAACCCCTTACCAATAAATAGCTCACTTCCATTCCAGGCTGCGCAGATGGAAATCAAATACCACTGCTTTGTAAAACGCTCATCGTACATAAGTCCGCCTTCCAAGCCTAGCCCAATGTCTGCTTCAGGGGTTTGACTACGTGCAGCTTTTGCTCGATTGATCGCTCCTGTAATCGTCTCTTCATCACTCATCGGCTGAGCCGATACGCCCGAGGGGACGGATATGCAGAAAGGCTCCGTTCCGGTTGCTTTTTGCACAGCGAGACGCTTAGCTTCATTTTTCGTTCCGAGTGCATAGCGGAAAATATGGTAATCCAACGGCTTGTTCCACCTCTTTCCATCATCGATGCTAGTGGTAGTATACCACCTTTTGATTCGACCGCGATTCTCTAGGTTGTGTTAAGATAATAGGCATAGATAAGAGTCAGACCCAGCATACGAAAGAGAAAGAGGAGTGGACGATGAAATTTACAAAGCTGCATGGCTTGGGGAATGATTACGTTTACGTCAACTGTTTTGAGGAAGACTTGTCGCGTGTAGATTTACCCGAATTGGCTAGAAGGGTGAGTGATCGGAATTTTGGGATTGGGGGCGATGGACTGATCCTCATTATACCATCGGAGCGAGCTGATTTTCGCATGCGGGTCTTTAACAATGATGGCAGCGAAGCAAAAAACTGCGGAAACGGCTTGCGCTGTGTAAGCAAGTACGTATACGATCACGGTTTGACGGAACAAACAACGTTTACCGTGGAGACGTTGGGAGGGACCGTCACTCCTGTCGTATCGCTAGGAGCAGATGGTAAGGTCGATCAAGTAACGATCGATATGGGGGAGCCTCATTTTGAGCGAGCAGCAATTCCGATGACTGGCATTCCTGAGGAGCAAGTGCGAGAAGAGGTAATCGAGGTCGGTGGAACGGCGTTTACGATGACGGCTGTTTCGATGGGCAATCCCCATGCCATCCTTTTCGTGGATGAAGTGAAGGAAGAAGATGTTCGTCACTACGGACCATTGATCGAGTATCACGAATGGTTTCCAGAGCGAACCAACGTCGAATTTATCCAAATATTGAATCACGAGGAAATTCTTTTCCGTGTATGGGAGAGGGGATCAGGTGTAACGCTTGCCTGTGGGACGGGAGCTTGCGCTGCTGCAGTAGCTGCCCACTTGAGCGGGAAGACAGGTAGAAAGGTCACTGTCCACCTGGCAGGAGGCGATCTCTTTATTGAATGGAAGGAAGCGGATAACCGCGTCTATATGACGGGCCCGGCAACTGAAGTTTTTTCTGGTGCGTATTTGGGGGAGATCCCTTTAAAATAACAGCAAATCCAAAACCGTTCCGTCGCAACCGACAGGAGCGGTTTTTTTACAAAAAATAGCGTGGTCACGGCCAATCCTACATGCCGTCACCACGCTATCGAATTCGAATAAGTGTCACGCGTTGTACACCTCATTTAGGTATGCGACTTCCGTGCTGTCGTATTGAGGGGTATTCTTGTTCATCTTCGTAAGTTCTGCTTGCAGTCTTTTCAATTCGGCTTCCATCTTCTTGATTTCTTCTTGCATAGCTTGTGCTGTCATGGTGGTTCTCTCCTTAGTTGTTGTTTTTTATCTAAATTTATTGACTATTCTAACGAAAGGCCAAAACAATGTAAATAGCCTATATCTGGATGTAAGCGCTTTATCCGTGAATAGTCTGTGAACGGTTGTTCAGATTGTCTGATTTGGTCTTTTGAGAGCAAGGCACTCTGGGAAAAATAAGGCCGAGAAGTGTAATACTTTGTATGTTCTTTACGAAAAGTCATGTTATGATGAAGCGTAGTATTCGGGCCTTTTGCCCTTAGGAAGGTGTGTACTGGTGATTTACTTGGACAACAGTGCGACTACCCGGCCTCATCCTCAAGTGATTGAAACCGTTAGACGCGCGATGGAAAGCTACTATGGAAACCCGTCTTCTCTGCATCAAAAAGGAGTAGAGGCGGAAAATGTACTGAAGCAGGCGCGAAAGGTTGCTGCTCAGTACTTGAGCTGTAAAGAAAGTGAAGTTATTTTTACTTCAGGTGGTACGGAGAGCAATAATACGGCGATCAAGGGTGTAGCCTTTCAATATCAAAGCAGAGGGAAACATATTATTACGACGCAGGTAGAGCATCCGGCTGTTTATGATGTTTGCAAACAGTTGGAAGGCCTTGGATTTGCTGTGACGTATCTGCCGGTAGATCGTGAAGGACGCGTGTCAGTAGAAGCTGTTCAAAAGGCAATGCGTCCGGATACGATTCTCGTTTCGGTCATGCATGTGAACAACGAGTTGGGAACCATTCAACCGATCTTGGAAATCGGACAATGGTTAAAGCAATTCCCGAAAGTTCTGTTTCACGTCGATGCTGTCCAAGGAATTGGGAAAGTTCCTTTGCGCATCAAGGATTCAGGGATTGATCTGTTGAGTGTCTCTGCGCACAAGTTTTACGGTCCTAGAGGAGTCGGCATTTTGTATAAACGAGAAGGCTTGATCATTCACCCATTGATGATGGGTGGCGGTCAAGAAGGCGGTGTTCGCTCAGGAACGGAAAACCTCCCAGCCATCGCCGGTATGGCAAAAGCAATCCGGATTTTAGAAGAACTGGGTAGCGTCGAAATGATCAGGCTGCAAAAATTGAATCAACAGCTTCGTGAAGGGATTGTAACGATTGAAGGTTGCATTGTGAATACCCCGGAAGCGAATACGGCTCCCCATATTATGAATTTGTCAGTACCAGGAGTAAAAGCGGAAGTCCTGTTGCATGCTTTGGAGGAAAAAGGCTTTCTGATATCCACCAAGTCGGCGTGCTCATCCAAAGTCAATGAGCCGAGCAGAGTTCTGACTGCGATTGGCATCGAGCGGGATTGCGCGCTGTCGTCTCTGAGGATTAGTCTGGGCCGAGAAAATACAGCGGAGGACATTCAGCAGTTTTTGAAGGCACTAGAGGAATGCGTCAGTGTGCTTCGTACTTATATCAAACAACAACCTGCCCCCGCTCATAGAAAATAGTGTGGACAACTAAAAGGAGATAAACATGAACTACGATGTTATTTTAATTCGTTATGGTGAGTTGGCGCTTAAAGGAAAAAACCGCGATCAATTCGAAGAGGCCCTTGTAAAAAGTGTGAAAAACGTACTGCGCTCATTTTTTAAAGTAAAAGTTCGACGCAATTACGGCCGGATGTATGTGGAGCTGCACGGCGAGGACGCTTATGCGGTTATGGAGCGTTTGAAGCGCGTTTTTGGTATTTCTTCCTTTAGTCCGACGATCCAGGTAGATCCTGATATTGAAACAATCAAGGAAAAAGCACTGGAGATGGTCCGTCAATTAAATCCACAGCCGCGTACGTTCCGCGTGGTTTCCCGCCGGGCTGATAAACGCTATCCGATTCCTTCTATGGAAGTCAATCGAATGGTAGCAACGCATATCCTGCGCGCACTGCCAGCTATCAGTGTAGACTTGCATGAGCCGGACACCATCGTGAATGTAGAAATTCGCACAGAGGGTACTTACCTTAGCTGTGAAACCATCCAGGGACCTGGTGGCTTGCCAGTTGGGGTGAGCGGAAAAGTACTGCTGCTTCTATCTGGGGGTATCGACAGTCCCGTAGCAGGTTGGATGATGCTGAAGCGTGGTGTGACGCTTGAAGCGATCCACTTCCACAGCTATCCGTTTACGAGCGAGCGCGCTTTGCAAAAAGTACGTGATTTGGCTCATAAGCTGACGAAATGGGGAGGAACTGTTCGTCTCCACGTCGTACCGTTTACCGAGATTCAGACCGCCATTCGTGAAAAATGTCCAGAAGACTATTTGATCACCATCATGCGTCGCTTCATGATGCGTATTTCGGAGCGTGTTGCGGAAAATACCAATGCCAAGGCGCTCGCAACAGGAGAAAGCCTCGGTCAAGTCGCATCGCAAACTTTGGAAAGCATGGACACGATCAACAAGGTGATTTCAATTCCAATCCTGCGACCGCTCGTCGCCATGGACAAGGTAGACATCGTGGACATTTCTCGCCAAATCGATACGTACGAGCTATCGATTTTGCCGTATGAAGACTGCTGCACAGTGTTTACACCGAAAAATCCTGTAACGCGACCGAAGCCTCGCCTCGCTGCAAAATTTGAGGAAGCGCTGGATGTAGAAGCGTTAGTGGAGGATGCTGTAGCGCGAACTGAAATCGAAGAGATTACAACGAAGCCAAAAGAAACGACAACCGACTTGTTCTAACTACAAGTATAGAGAAACTCGCGACACGGGGGAGAAGGAACCATGATAATCCGTTATGAGCGCAATGGTAAGGTGAAGCATGGCTGGATGGTGGAAGAGGATCGCAAAGTACGCGTGATTGAAGGGGACATATACAAAATCCATACGGCAAAACCGATCATGACGGGCCTTGAGCTGCCTTTGGATGAGGTCACGTTAAAGGCGCCAAGTGATCCAAGCAAGGTCGTATGCATCGGATTGAATTACCGGGACCATGCGGCTGAGATGGGGATTGACCTGCCAAAAGAACCGCTGATGTTTTTGAAGCCGTCAACAACAGTCATTGGACCTGGCGAGCCTATCGTCTATCCAAAGCTGACGCAGAACCTTCATTATGAAGGCGAACTCGCCGTGGTGATTAAGAAAGAGGCCAAGAAGATCAAGGCTGCGGATGCAGACGATTATATTTTGGGATTCACTTGTGCGATTGATGTGACCGCTCGTGATCTGCAGATGAGCGATGGGCAATGGACTCGGGCAAAAGGCTTTGATACGTTTTGTCCGCTTGGACCTGCTATTGCAGCCAAACTTGATTATCATAATTTGCGTATCGTGACACGAGTAAACGGGGAAGTTCGTCAGGATGCTCGCACAGACCAATTGATCTTTTCGATTCCGCAGTTGATCGAGGCTGTGTCAGCGGTCATGACGCTTCGTCCCGGCGATGTTATTTTAACCGGGACGCCATCTGGTGTAGGTGAGCTTGTTCCGGGCGATGAAGTTTCGGTAACCATTGAAGGGATCGGAACCTTAACGACTCATGTAGTGGCTGAGGAGTAGTCGTACATTCTTTGATAAGATCGACCAAGCCCCCTGCTTGTTTGAAGTGGGGGCTTGGTTTTTTTATTTTATTCTTCTTCGTTCGGGTCATCATGAATGGGGTGCGCGGATGGGTCTTGTCTAGGAAGGTCTTGATGCATTAGCCTTGTTTCGTAAGTGAATCGAGTGGTGGTGGAATGCTGTCCCGGCTCCCAGCCTGTTGCTTTCCCTAAGCGAGCTTCGTTCGTGGCAGCTCCAAATGGCCCCTCAGGGAATTCTTCCTGAAGGATTTCATTGCGTTGTGACTCTACGGTAGATAATTCACTGTAATGATCGTTTTCGTATTCTTCATAGGTTGGTTTTGGATCCATAGTAACACCGCCGTTTATTTGTTGGATACTTCATGGGTACAGAGCTAAAATGCCAAGCGTTTATAGTGTGAAATAAAAAGAGAATCGCTATTCGTTTTTCCTATTGACTCCGCGACTTATTTCATTTATATTTAAATTCTGCTCGAAACAATCAATACACATAAAAAATCATCAATAAAAAAGTGAGAGAAATACTTGACTTATATCTGGTGATTTTGTTATATTAGATCTTGTCGCTGCTGAAGCAAGCGAAATGGTTAAAAAAACCTCTTGCAAAAAACAGCTGCTACATGATAAGATAGAAAAGTCGCCTTCGGGCGAATGACACAAATTGCTCCTTGAAAACTGAACAGCGAAAGCGTTAATGAGTCTATCATTAAATGATTTGCCAGCTTTGAACCAGTAACAAACTTTATTGGAGAGTTTGATCCTGGCTCAGGACGAACGCTGGCGGCGTGCCT